>CAJFTA010000069.1 GCA_904419835.1 uncultured Pseudoflavonifractor sp.
GACATGCGCCTCGAAAATGACACTTCTCATGAAATTTTTGCCGACAATTTCATCAGAAATCGAGGCGAAAATTTCATGAAGCTCCTTCGAAAAAGTGGCTTCCGCCACTTTTTCGACAGCCTGAAGAGGCCGGGCCCCGTCTGGGCCCGGCCTCCTGCTCTCTGTTTGCCTTTACTCCTCCACCGTCACCAGGTTGATGAGCACCTCCACCATCTTCTCCAGGCTCTCCACGGGGATATACTCGTGGACGCCGTGGAAGTTGACGCCGCCGGTGGACAGGTTGGGACAGGGCAGGCCCATGTAGCTCAGCCGCGCGCCGTCCGTGCCGCCGCGGATGGGCACCACCTGAGGCGTCACCCCGGCCTTCTCCATGGCCGCCCGGGCCCGGAGGATGAGGTACATATGGGGCTCGATCTGCTCCTTCATGTTATAGTAGGAGTCCTTCATGTAGAGCTCCACGGTGCCCTTGCCGTACTTGCCCTCCAGATAGGCGGCCACACGGCCCAGGTACTGCTTCCGCTCCTCAAATTTCTCCCGGTCGTGGTCCCGGATGATGAAGTGGAGCTCGGCCTCGGTCTCGTCGCCCTTCATGGCGTTGAGGTGGTAGAATCCCTCGTAGCCCTCGGTATGGGCCGGGGTCTCGGCAGGGGGCATCATGTTCATAAACTCGATGGCCATCAGCAGGGCGTTCCTCATCTTGTTCTTGGCGGAGCCGGGGTGGATGTTCACGCCGTGGAAATACACGCCCGCATTGGCGGCGTTAAAGTTCTCATACTCAATCTCGCCCAGCTCGCCGCCGTCCACGGTGTAGGCCACGGCGGCGCCGAAGCCCTCCACGTCGAAGTGGTCGGCCCCATGCCCCACCTCCTCGTCGGGGGTGATGCCCACGGCGATGCGTCCGTGCTTCACCTCGGGGTGGGCCGCCAGATACTCCACAGCGGTGAGAATCTCCGCCACGCCCGCCTTGTCGTCCGCGCCCAGGAGGGTGGTGCCGTCGGTGACAATGAGGCGCTGGCCTTTGTACCGGGCCAGGCTCTCGAAGTCCGCCTCCCGCATGACAATGCCCTGCTCCTCATTGAGGACAATGTCGCCCCCCTGGTACTCCACAATCCGGGGCTTCACACCTGCGCCGGAGGCGTCGGGAGAGGTGTCCATGTGGGCGATGAGGCCCACGCAGGGCACGCCCTCGCACCCGGGGGTGGCAGGCAGCCAGGCGTACACATAGCCGTGGTCGTCCATATGGGCGCTCTGGAGCCCCATCTGGGACAGCTCGGCGGCCAGGGCCGCGCCCAGAATTTTCTGCTTCTCTGTGGAGGGTACGGCGGTACTGTTTTCATCAGACTGGGTATCATAGGCTACGTAGCGGAGAAACCGTTCTGCTGCGCTCATGTTTCAGGCTTCCTTTCTGCACCCGGGCACACTGTCCGGACAGTGTGCCCGGGTTGTATATTGACGAACGTTCCCGTTCAGGATAGACTGGTATCAGAACCACATTTCTCTCCCGCCCGCCGTATCTCCGGCGGGATTCACAGGGTTGTTATTATTTTATCACAAAAGGAGTGGATTTTCTATGGCGAATCTGCGGGAATTTACCTACCCCTCCAGCGACGGCATCCACCAGGTCCACGCCGCCGAGTGGACGCCGGAGAACGGCGCCCCCCGGGCAGTGCTCCAGCTGGTCCACGGCATCTCAGAGTATATTCTGCGGTATGACGGCTTTGCCCGTTTTATGGCTGACCATGGCTTTGTGGTGGTGGGCAACGACCACCTGGGCCACGGCGGCACCGCCGCCGGGCCGGAGGAGTATGGCTTTCTGGCCGAGGAGGACGGCTGGAAGCATATTACCGACGATGTGCGTATGCTGCGGGTGCTGACCGGGGAGCGGTACGGCGGAGTGCCCTACTTCCTGATGGGCCACTCCATGGGCTCCTTTGTGGCCCGGACCTATCTGATCCGCTGGCCCGGTACGCTGGACGGCTGCATCCTCTCAGGCACCGGCCAGGAGTCCGCCGCCACCGTCTCCTTCGGCAAGGGTGTGCTGGCCATGTTCGGCGCCATCCGCGGCTATCACATCCCCTGCAAGTTCTTCAACGACCTGTCCCTGGGGGTGTACAACAAAAAATTTGCCCCCAACCGCACCGGCGCGGACTGGATCTCCCGGGACAACGACGTGGTGGACGCCTATGTGGCCGACCCGCTGTGCTCCTTCCTGCCCACGGCGGGGATGAGCCGGGACATGATGGAGGGCCTTCAATTCATCGCCGACCGGGATAACCTGGCCAAAATGGACCCGGACACCCCCGTCTACCTCTTCTCCGGCGATCAGGATCCGGTGGGCGCCATGGGCGAGGGCGTGCGGAAGGTGTACGGCTTCTTCCAGGACGCCGGGGTCAAGGATGTGACCATGAAGCTCTACCCCGGCGGGCGGCATGAGATGCTCAATGAAATCAACCGGGACGAGGTGTATCAGGATGTGCTCTCCTGGCTGGAGGGCCGTATGCCGGAGTAAAACCTCATGCAAAAACACCGGCGCGCCGCCTCAACTGGCGGCGCACCGGTGTTTTGCTTGTCAGCCGAACACGGCCCTGAACAGCCCGTCCTGCTCGGGGAAGTGGACCACATAGCCCACGGGCAGGGTGCCGCCCGTGGCGTCAATGACCCGGCGGGCCCCCGCCTCGCCGAAGGCGCCGCACAGCTCAATGCAGGCCACCCCCTCCGCCTGGAGGGCGCGGGCCGTCTCGCAGGCCTCCTCCACGCTGCTCACGCCGACAATCCGGGTGGACCCGTTCCGAATCTCTGCCCGGTCCCTCCGGCAGTCGTAATCTCCCATGACAAGAAAGGCGTATTTCATGCTGTTTCCTCCGTCAATCCATTATTCCTGCATGTCCACGTCCAGAATCTTCAGCTCCAGGCCCTTTTTCATGGCGTAGGACAGGGTGTACATGGTGCCGCCCAGCACGCCGCCGTACACGGCGATGATCATGGCCGACCGGTCCACCATGTACCGGTCCCGCCGGAGCATACAGCCCCTGTCGTAGTGGTGCTGGACCATGGTCTCGTAGTCACACTGGGCAACCAGCCTGAAATATCGGTTCCTGTCCCGCTCCTTCCAGCGGGCGGCCTGCTCCTCGCAGGGCAGGGCGGCCTCCACAGTCACGCCGCTCCGCCGGTCCCGCAGGGCCAGGGCCGCCTCGCAGAAATAGAAGTCCGCGCCCCGGGCCATGCCGCAGATAAAGTGGCGCATCCCCTTGTCATAGGCCTCCTCCAGGGCGGCTGCCAGCCGCTCCTTCAGCGCCAGGCAGCGGGGGTCCCACTCGTCGTCCCGCCAGGGCAGCTTGTCGGGCCGGTGGCCGGTAAAGCAGCAGGTGGTCTCTCGTTCCATAGCGTTCTCCTCATTGCTTCCCTTCTGTCGTTGTGTCCATTCTAGTATATCCCGCTCCCCAAGTCAACGGGATATTCGAACACCAGTGCGAAAACTTTTTTCAAAAACCCCTTGCATTATTTTTGACAGGCGCTATAATAGCGTTAGAACAACTGAACAGAGAATGTCTTCAGGGCAGGGTGAAAATCCCGATCGGCGGTATAGTCCGCGACCCGCAGCATTGCGGCTGACCCGGTGCGACTCCGGGACCGACAGTGACGCGCACAAGCTCCAACGCGCGAAGTCTGGATGGAAGAAGATGTGTTAATGCGATTTAAGCACCCTCCTCCTTTTGATTGTATTTAACACCTGAAAGGCATTGCTTTTCAGGTGTTACTTTGTCATTAGGAGTGTTTTTTTATGTCCGTTATGTCCTCGTCCCTCCCCAAGTCCAGCGCCAGCCGGCTGGACGTGCGCACCGTCGTCTGCACCGGCATGCTGTGCGCCGTCGCCTATGTGGTCATGTATCTCTCCAAGACCATCTTCGCCCCCCTCACCGTGGTCGGGTTCCTCACCTTCGACATGAAGGACGTGATCATCGCCATCGGCGGCTTCCTCTACGGCCCCCTCAACGCCCTGTGCATCTCCGTGGTCACCTCCCTCATCGAGATGGTCACCGTCAGTGAGACCGGCCCCATCGGCCTGCTGATGAACGTGCTGTCCACCATCGCCTTTGTCTGCCCCGCCGCCTTCATCTACAAGCGCCGCCAGACCCTCTCCGCCGCCGTGATCGGCCTGGTGGTGGGCGGCGTCCTCATGACCGGCATCATGCTGCTGTGGAACTACCTCATCACCCCCCTGTACATGGACGTTCCCCGGGATGTGGTGGTGGCCATGCTGCCCACCGCCTTCCTCCCCTTCAACCTGGTCAAGGCCCTGATGAACGGCGCCCTCACCATGCTGCTCTACAAGCCCGTGGTCACCGCCCTGCGGAAGGCCCGCCTGGTCCCCCAGCACGAGAGCTCCGCCCAGGCCCAGAAGCACCGCACCATCGGCGTTACCATTGTGGCTGTTATCCTGCTGGCCACCGCCGTGCTGCTGGGCCTGGTCCTGGCCGATATCATCTGATTGTTCTTCCCTGCCCCGCCCGGAGAAATGACCGGACGGGGCATTTTTTATTGTTAAATTATAGAACGTAAGTTTGACTTTTCCCGTCCCGGATATTATACTGTTGTTGAACAATGCGTCATGAAAAAGGAGGGCGGCGCGCTATGGACCGGACCATACTCCACTGTGACCTCAACAGCTTTTACGCCTCGGTGGAGCTGCTCTCCCTGCCTGAGCTGCGGGAGAGCGGAAAGCCGGTGGCGGTGTGCGGTGACCCCGACTCCCGCCACGGCATCATCCTGGCCAAGAACGAGCCCGCCAAGGCCATGGGGGTCAAGACCGCCGAGACCATCTGGCAGGCCAGGCAGAAGTGCCCCGGCCTGGTGCTCCTCCCCGCCCACCGGGACCAATACCGGAAGTACTCCCGCATGGTCAACGCCATCTATGACCGGTTCACCGACCTGGTGGAACCCTTCTCCATCGATGAGAGCTGGCTGGACATCACCGGCTCCATGCACCTGTGGGGCGGGGACGGAAAGGCCATTGCCGACCGCATCCGGGAGACGGTGAAGGCGGAGACCGGACTGACCGTGTCGGTGGGGGTGTCCTTCAACAAGGTCTTTGCCAAGATGGGCAGCGACTATAAGAAGCCGGACGCCACCACGGTCATCACCCGGGAAAACTTCCGCCAGCTCCTCTGGCCCCTGCCGGTGACCGACCTGCTCTTTGTGGGCGGCGCGGCGGCCAGGGTGCTCCGGGGCTACGGCGTCCAGACCATCGGGGACCTGGCCCGGTTCGACCCCCAGGCTCTGGTGGCCATTCTGGGCAGGCAGGGCGCCGCCCTGCACAGCTACGCCGCCGGGACGGAGCACGAGCCGGTCATCCCCGCCCGGGACCTGCCGCCCCCCAAGTCGGTAGGCAGCGGCCTCACCTTCCGCCGCAACCTGCTGGGGCTGGAGGATGTGCGCGCCGGGCTGTCCGCCCTGTCCGACGAGGTGGCCGCCCGGCTGCGGCGGCACGGCCTCAAGTGCACCACGGTGCAGGTCACCATCCGGGACCCCAGCTTTCGGGACATCTGCCGCCAGAAGCGGCTCCCCGCCCCCACCTACGTGTCCCGGGACATCTCCGGCGCGGCCCTGGAGCTGCTGCTGGACGCCTGGAACCTGAAGCTGCCCATCCGTGCCCTCACCGTCACCGGCCAGAACCTGGTGGATGAGGCCGACGCAGGCGAGCAGCTGGACCTCTTTGCCGCCGGCGCCGCCCCCCACCGGGACAAGCTGGAGCGGCTGGAGCGGACCATGGACAAAATCCGGGACAAGTACGGCGGCGGCGCCATCACCTTCGCCTCCGCCGTCCGGGGGGAGCCGGGCGGCACACAGCGCCAGGACGACGTACCCCCGGTGGACTGAGCGCAAAAATGCCGTTACTTTCGCGCCGCACAGCGGCGCAAAAGTCCTCGCTCTGCTCACCGGAAGTCTTGCACAGCAAGGCTTCCGGGGCATTCGATTCCACGCGAGGCGGGCCGCTGCCCCCTCGCGCTCCCCCGCCCCGGTTCAGGCGGGTGCTTTTAAACTGAGGTTTTTCGACACGCTGAAAAATTCCCGTCCACACCGTATGTGCAGACGGGAATTTTTATGTTTCGTGCGCTTTACTTCACAGTGATCAGCTCATAGGCGCGGGTACCCAGGCCGATCTTCTCGGCGTGCTCCAGGCAGGTCCTCCACTCGGAGTCGGGCTCCAGGTTCTTGAAGTGGTCGTGGTGGTCGCAGAAGCCGTGGGCGTGCATCTTCTCCTCCAGCTCGGAGCCGGGCAGGGGCGCCTGACGCAGGCAGGCGTCGGCGCAGGCCTGGTCCAGGGCCACCGGGTCAAAGGAGGCGAACATGCCCAGGTCGGGCAGCACGGGCACGTCGTTGCCGCCGTAGCAGTCGCACAGAGGGGACACGTCGATGACCAGGCTGATGTGGAAGCTGGGCCGGCCATCCACCACCGCCTTGGCATACTCGGCCATCTTGCAGTCCAGGATGGCGTTGGTGTTGCTCTCCGGGTTGGAGATGGCGTCGAAGTTGCAGGCGCCCAGGCAGCGTCCGCAGCCCACGCAGCGGTTGTGGTCGATGCAGGCCTTGCCCCCGGCGCCGTCAAAGAAGATGGCGTCCTGACCGCAGCTCCTGGCGCAGGCGCGGCACTTGCGGCACTTGTCCTCGTCCACCACCGGCTTGCCGGCGTTGTGCTGCTCCATCTTGCCCGCCCGGCTGCCGCAGCCCATGCCGATATTCTTGATGGCGCCGCCGAAGCCGGTGGCCTCGTGGCCCTTGAAGTGGCTCAGGCTGATAAAGACGTCGGCGTCCATCACCGCCCGGCCGATCTTGGCCTCCTTCACGTACTCGCCCCCAACCACGGGGACGGCCACGTCGTCGGTGCCCTTCACGCCATCGCCGATGATGACGTGGCAGCCGGTGGAGAAGGGGGTAAAGCCATTCTCATAGGCGGCGTTGAGATGGTCGTAGGCGTTCTTCCGCAGGCCGGGGTACAGGGTGTTGCAGTCGGTGAGGAAGGGCATGCCGCCCAGCTCCTTCACCACATCGGCCACCACCCTGGCCCAGTTGGGCCGCAGATAGGCCATGTTGCCCGGCTCGCCGAAGTGCATCTTGATGGCCACCAGCTTTTTCTCAAAGTCGATGTCCCCGATGCCCGCAGTGCGGATCAGCTTCTCCAGCTTGGTCAGCTGGCTCTGACCGGGCTTGGTGCGCAGGTCGGTAAAGTATACCTTCGCTTTCTCCATCATGCTCTCTCCTTTGCATTCTCCGAAAATGGGCAGGCTCCGGTTCCCGCTCCGCGCCTGCCCGCTCCGTCTATTTCTTGTCCGCCTTCTCCCCCGGCTCCTCCCGCCGGTCCGGCAGAAACCGGTTTATGCCCACCGCCACGGCAATTCCCACGATGGTCTCCATGATGCGGAACAGGGTATACAGATAGCGGTCCGGGCCGCCGTGGTTCAGAATGACCACGCACACCAAGATGCTGCCGATGGAGCAGGCCGCCGGACGGCGGATCAGGTTGCAGATCCACATGGTGAGGATAATTCCAAGGCCGATCATCAGCCCCAGGAAGATGGGCCGGTTCAGCAGGTCATCCACAAAGAGGATGGCCAGCCCCACCGCTCCGCCGACGCAGGTGCCGATGACCCGGGACACCCCCTGCCGCACCGACTGCTCCACTGAGCTCTGCATGCAGATAATCGCCGCAATGCAGGCGTAAAAGGGCCCCACATCCTTCAGCGGGTCGTACTCCCCCACCGGCGTTCTCAGCCAGAAGGGCAGAAAAATAAAGTAGCACAGCACCACTGCCACGGCGGTTTTTACCATGCGCATACCCACGCCGGGAAATCTATTTCTGTCCACGGTTGCCTCCAAACTGCGCGGAGGAGACAGGGCAGCCCCCGTCTCCTCCGTATGGCTCGGATCAGAACGGCAGGTTCAGCCCGCCGGTAATCTGACGCATACTGTCCGCCATGTCGGTCTCCGCGCTGCGGATGGCCTCGTTCACGGCGGCCACGATCATGTCCTGGAGCATCTCCACATCCTCCGGATCCACCGCCTCAGGGTCGATGGTCAGGGACACCAGCTCCCGCTTGCCGGTGACCGTGGCGGAGACCACGCCGCCGCCGGCCTGGGCGCTGTACTCCTTGGCCTCCAGCTCAGCCTGCATCTTCTGCATATTCTCCTGCATCTTCTGGGCCTGCTTGATCATGTTCATGTTGATGCCGCCGCCCATTCCGCCCATCCCGGGGCGTCCAAAGCCTTTTGCCATGGTTCATTCTCCTTTCAGTCCGCCCGCCTCAGGGCGGAGCCTGTCATTTGATAATGATGTTGTCAAACTGCTGCCCAAAGGCCAGCAGGTCGTCCAGCTTGTCGTGGGCCGGAGGGTCTGCCGCCGGGGCCGCCGGAGCGGAGGCCGCAGGCGGGGCCTGCCCCACCGTCACCGTCACCCGCATCTGTCCCCCCAGCCGGGCGGAGGCCGCCTGGGCCACCACGCTGAGGATGCCCGGCTTGTTGATCATGGACCGGGTGAAGTCGCTCTCGGCGTACAGGGTGAGCATATTTCCCTCCGCCCTGCCCTGCACCATGGCGGGGTTGGCCAGGAAGGTGTACTCCCCCATGGGGATGCGGCCCTTCAGCGAGGCCGCCAGCTCAGGCCAGAAGTCCCCCGCCGGGGCAGTCTGCCGCGCTGCTGGAGCCTCCTGCGCCGGGCCGGGCCGGGCCGGCGCGCTCTGCCGGAGCTGGACCGCCGGGGCGGCGGGCTCCACCTCCGCCGCAGGATTCACCCGCTCCCCCGGCTCCTCAGGCAGGGGAGGACGCTCCTCCTCCCAGGGCGGCCGGTTCTCACTCCGGGCGGGGGCCTCCTGTTCCGGCTGCGGAACCGCCGGGGCGGCTGTCTGCTGTACCGGCACACCCTGGGCCGGCTGTACGGGGACGGTTCCCCCTGCCAGCCTCTCCTCCAGCCGGGTCAGGCGGGCGTTCAGCCCGGCCGGGCTGAGGTCCAGAGTCTCGTCGCACAGCCGGATAAGGCACAGCTCCGCGTCGGTCCGCCGGTTGCCGCTGCGGGACAGATCGGCGCTGACGGCCTGAAGCTGGCTGAGTATCTGCGCCAGCCGGGCCGGGGTCAGAAGCCGGTCCAGGCGGCGAAGGGTGGTCTCGTCATACCCTCCTGTCAGCAGCGCCGCCCCGCTCTGGGGGGCGGTCTTTCGGATGAGCAGGTCCCTTGCCAGGGCGGACAGCTCACCCAGTAGGCTGCCCACGTCCTTCCCGGCGCCGTACAGACGGGCCAGGGTCTCCATGGCTCCGGCCGTCTCGCCCTTGGCAATCTGCTCCATCAGGGCGGCGGTCTCCAGGTTGCCCGCCAGGCCCAGGGCGGAGAGCACCTCCGCCTCACCGATGGCGCCCGCGGGGTTAACGCACTGGTCCAGCAGGGACAGGGCGTCCCGCAGGCCGCCGTCGGCCAGCCGGGCCAGCAGGGCGGCCCCCTCGGCGGTGAGGCCGATGCCCTCCTGCTCCGCCACATAGCTCAGCCGCCGGGCGATATCCCCGGGCAGAATCCGCTTGAAGGCGAACTGCTGGCACCGGGACTTGATGGTGGCCGGCACCTTGTGCAGCTCGGTGGTGGCCAGAATAAACATCAGGTGCTCCGGAGGCTCCTCCAGAATCTTCAGCAGGGCGTTGAAGGCGGCGGTGGACAGCATGTGGACCTCGTCCACAATGTACACTCGCTTGCGGACGGCCGCAGGGGTGTACACCGCCTCGTCCCGCAGGGCGCGGACCTGGTCCACGCCGTTGTTGGAGGCGGCGTCCAGCTCCAGCACGTCCAGGATGGAACCGTTCTCAATGCCCAGGCAGGAGGAGCACTGGTTACAGGGGTTGCCGTCCACCGGATGCTCGCAGTTCACCGCCCGGGCCAGAATTTTGGCGCAGGTAGTCTTGCCGGTGCCCCGGGTGCCGGTGAAGAGGTAGGCGTGGGACAGGCGTCCGGTGGCCACCTGCCGCTTGAGGGTGTCGGTAATATGGCTCTGGCCCACCACGTCGTCAAAGCTCCTGGGCCGCCACTTGCGGTAGAGCGCCTGATACATGTCCTCACACCCCTTGCTTTTTTGGAATAAAAAAAAGAGAGCGAGCGAGCCAAGTCGCTTCGCTCTCCGCACCGCCCTCCGCGTCCGGCGAAAGGCAAGGCCGCACACCGGCCTTTGAAGTCTGTGCTATGCCCGTAACCCTTACAGCCAGCTCGGAAACGGGAATTCCGCGGCACACGGGGCATTCCGTTTAGTGCTGCTCGGTTCCCCGCCTGACACGGTTCGCGGGGCCCCGTTGCGCGGGACCGATTCCTCATCGCCGCTTATAAGGAGCAGACGGCACAGCAGAGATCCGGGGGCCGGGGTTCATCCCCGCTGTAGCGGATTGCGGGTACAGGGCACCGCTATCTCCCCGACTAGTGCGGCCTTGCCTCAGGCCGGACGGAGGCCGTCTGGTCATCGGAAGGCTGATACCGGTTTATCATACATCATTTTTCTCCATTAATCAATATCCGCGTCTCAAGTTTTTTCATTTGGAAGAAAAATTTTTTCTTGCATTTTGGAAAAACCATGCTATAATAATATGCGTGTCTGCTGAATACTGCTGTTCAACAGCCTCTGTATGGGCCCATAGCTCAGCTAGGAGCGCAAAGGGTTCGGTTTTCTGCCATATCTATAATTTCATATTGCTTTATTCTTCTGTTCCGCTTTTGGAACTGTTGATTTGGGCCTATAGCTCAGCTGGGAGCGCACGCGGGCCAGTTATATGCCCCCTCTTTTGGGCCGGTGGCTCACATGGCTCCCATTCGGTTCGCATCCCCTTTTATTAAAACTTCATACC
>CAJFTA010000070.1 GCA_904419835.1 uncultured Pseudoflavonifractor sp.
CAGACCCTGTCCCGGCTGAACCGCACCATGCGGGGCAAAAAGGATACCTTTGTCCTGGACTTCGTCAACTCCGCCGAGGACATCCGAAAAGCCTTTGAGCCCTACTACGAGGAGACGGTTCTGGAAGAGGAGACTGATCCTAATGTGGTGTATGACCTGAAGAATACCTTGGACGAGTACCGGGTGTATCAGCAGATGGAAATTGATCGGTTTGCGGAGATTTTCTATGCCTCCAAAGAGCAGTCCAGTGGCGATTTGGGCAAGCTCCAGGGCACCATCCGACCGGCACTGGATCGGTTTGAGGCGCTGGAGGAAGAAAAACAGGATTTGTTCAAGTCCACACTGGCTCGGTTCAATCGCATCTATGCCTTTATCACGCAGGTTTGCCGCCTGTTTGATAAGGAAATCCACAAGTTCAGTGTGTATGCAAAATTGTGGGCGGGATAAAGTCTATGTGGACGACAAGGTGCTACTGGAGTATTACCGTTTGGAAAAGGATTTCGAGGGTGGAATCCAGTTGGAGAGTACTCCAGAGGGCTTCCGGCCCATCACCGGTGAAGCTGGCCGCAGGGAAAAGAAGCGTGACCCGCTGACAGTCATTATTGATAAGATCAACGAGAAGTACGGCACAAATTTCACCGAGATGGATAAGGTGTTGCTCCAGATGGAAAACGACTACGCGGCGCAGGACAAGTGGCACAGCTACGCCCAGAACAACGACCGCAAGACCTTCATGCTGCTCTTCGAAAAGGACTTTCCTAACATGGCCGCTGGCCGCTATGAACAAAATGAGGATTTCTTTGTAAAGATGTTCTCTGACCCGGATATGATGCGGCAGGTCATGGAGACGGTAGGCACGGTGCTATATGAGAGGCTGAGAGGAGGGGGGACAAATACGTAATTGTATGGCAGGATATCATTGTTTCATGTTGGCATTTAAAAGTAATAACATATGACAAATTAAATGTTAGGAGGAGATTTTTTGCAGCTATATGAAGCTTTAACTGAAATTAAAAAGTGCTGTGTTCCAGAATTGGAAGATTATTCAACGCTACAGATAATTACTGAGGAAGATGGACTGTTATCTTTCGCTAAATAACGGATGTGTCAATAGTGAACATGTGTATTATCTGGATTTAGCCTACTCCTCTCAGGTGACCATGGAAAGTAAGGCGTACTGCGACATCAGTGCAAGCAGTGAGGATGATTGGGACCTTTACTTGACGCTAACTAGTGATCATGGGTTAAAAGAATCTAGTATCTCAGCCAAAATTATTCGAGAACAAGGCTCACCAATATATCTTAATCGGGCCGAAAATATGAGCATAAATGTCGACGGAAAAGTCGTTTTAGAGCAAAGCTTTTTAACCGATGTAATAATTAGGCAAGCAACTATTGAGTGTGATGAACTGGATTTGAACGCCAATGAACTGATATTTGAAAGTTATGGCAACGAGGAAAATGTTATTATAGTCCATAAGGGTATTACTCGTAAACCGAATAGCAAGATTAAGTTTAAAGGAACAAAAAACGCCAGAATTGATCTTCCATCAGCTAGCATTGATCAATATCGGAGAACTTTCTATGAGTTTTCTCCATATTTCCATTCTTTTGATTCAGCAGAAAAAACAGATGAGTGTGATGATATAACCGATTTTGTGTTTGCGTTGAAGAAGGTCCTGGAGCAGTTCAAAACAGACAATTATAATGGTGATCCTGCAAAGCATAAAGAAAAGATTGATGCCAGATGTCATACTGGATGCAAAGCCCGCGTGTTAGCGTTTTTAAAAGATATTGATTTGCTTTATGAGGACGGGATCCTGTATAAAGCTCGGCTAGAGCGTATGGATGAACTTAGGGTCAGTCGTGTTGCGTATATGCACCTTCAGTATGACCGTCTAAGGTTTATTTATGAAAAATATTGTGAATGGTATGCCAAACTGTAAGAAAATGCCATTTTATGGAGAGAAATGCCTTCAAATTTATAAAAACATTAAAGCTCCCGGTTTAAAACATGTGATAGTAGCTGACCATTGTTTGTCAAATTGTATAAATCATGTTATAATAATTTGAAACCACCCAATCGCCCATCTCAAGCAAAACCACTGATAGGATGGCCTGGATAGATTTTTGATAGCAAAAGTCCGAATAGACCTTAGGATAAGGATAATCTGCATCAGATAAAACCACGTCGAATTAAATCCTCTATACAAAAAAGTTTAGAAATGGATTTAACTCGGCGAGTGGGAATAAACACAGATTTTTTCTCTGCAAGGCCCTGCGGTGCGGGGCCTTGCTTTTTATGCTCGCGCCGCAAGCAAATCTGGTGTTTTCTTTGACCGGGGCAGACGTTAAAGGAATGGACTTATGAAGCGCCCTGTGATATAGTACTCTCAAACTATTGCACAATAAAGCGGCATTTGAGGAAATAGAATATTATGAATACACCTATGTTGGAAACTGAGCGATTGATTTTAAGAAAGTTTACGGAAGAAGATTTAGAGGCCCTATTTTTAATCCTTAAAGATGAGCAGGTTAATACATTCCTGCCTTGGTACCCTATGAAGGACCTGGAGGAAACCAAAAAGTTTTACGAGGAACGATATGCGGCCAAGTATGGGCAGCCGCAAGCATACGCTTATGCCATTTGCCTTAAAAGCGGCAATTACCCTATTGGCTATATTAACGTCGATATGGAAGAGCACCACGACTTTGGCTATGGACTCCGCAAAGAATTCTGGCATCGAGGGATTGCTACAGAAGCAGGCAAAGCCGTTATCGAGCAGGTGAGAAAAGACGGCCTACCATATATTACCGCAACACACGACATAAACAACCCCCGAAGCGGAAGCGTTATGCAGGCGTGCGGTATGACGTACTGCTATTCGTTTGAGGAACAGTGGCAGCCGAAAGATTTTCCTGTAATATTCAGAATGTACCAGCTGAATTTTTGTAATAATCAAGGTTTTGTATACAAAAAGTATTGGAATATAAGCAGCAATCGCTTTGTTGAGGTGTTGTGATTCCTAAAGGCTTAAAGCGCTTTCCATATCTACAAAAAACCAACTGATTTTGATTCGTTCCTTCGCTCTGTCTATTCCCATTCTGCGCAGCAGCCAGTCCTCTCCCGCGGCCCGCAAGCGAAAGGGCCGCGATACCTGGGACGGAGGCGGGGTCAGAACGCCTCACAAAAAAGGCTTCCCATGACCTTCCAGCCATTGACACTGCCCGCCAATTTTTATCGCGGTATGGTCAATCGAAAAAATGCCCGCACCGGAGTAAAACCTCCGGTGCGGGCATTTTATTAGATGGTGGTGATATCGATGGGACGCAGGTCGGCGCTGCGGCCCTGGGTCCGGACGGTGAGGATGGCCCGGGCGGTGTCGATGGCGGTGACGCAGGGCACCGAGTGCTCCACGGCGGAGCGGCGGATTTTGAAGCCGTCGGAGCTGTGCTTGCGGCCCCGGGTGGGGGTGTTGATGACCAGGTCCACGGAGCCGGAGGCGATCATGTCCAGGATGTTGGGGTGTGCCTCGGACACCCGGGCCACCCGGCGGCACCGGACCCCGGCGGCCTCCAGGGCGTCGGCGGTGCCGGAGGTGGCCAGGATCTCAATGCCCATATCGGCCATGCCCCGGGCAATGCCCACAATCTCGCCCTTGTCCTCGTCCTTCACGGTGACGATGACCCGGCCGCCCCGCTTGGGCGCCTTCATGTTGGCCCCCTTGAAGGCCTTCAGCAGGGCCTGGGGGAAGGACTCGGCCAGGCCCAGGCACTCGCCGGTGGACTTCATCTCCGGGCCAAGGCCGGTGTCCACGTCGGTCAGCTTTTCAAAGGAGAACACGGGCATCTTCACCGCGTAGTAGCTGGCCTCGGGGTAAACGCCGGTGCCGTATCCCAGCTCCTTCAGCTTCCGGCCCAGCATGACCTTGGTGGCCAGGTCGATGATGGGCACGCCGGTGACCTTGGAGATATAGGGGATGGTACGGGAGGAGCGGGGATTGACCTCAATGACGTAGATCTCATCGTTGTAGAGGATATACTGGGCGTTGATGAGGCCGACCACCTTCAGGTGCCGGGCCATGTCGCGGGTGTAGCGCAGGATCATCTCCTTGTGCTTGTCCTCCAGGTGGAGGGGGGGATAGACAGCGATGGAGTCGCCCGAGTGGACGCCGGAGCGCTCCACGTGCTCCATGATGCCGGGGATCAGGATGTCCTCCCCGTCGAACACACCGTCCACCTCCAGCTCCCGGCCCATCAGGTACTTGTCCACCAGAATGGGGTGCTCCTGGACGGTCATGTTGATGATCTTCATGAAGTCGATGATGTTCTTGTCGGAGTAGGCGATCTCCATGCCCTGGCCGCCCAGCACGTAGGAGGGCCGGACCAGCACGGGGTAGCCCAGCTCCCGGGCGGCGGCGAGGGCCTCCTCGGTGGTAAAGACGGTGCGTCCCTTTGCCCGGGGAATACCGCACTGTTCCAGAATCTCGTCAAACCGCTCCCGGTCCTCGGCGGCGTCCACGCCGTCGGCCGGGGTGCCCAGGATGGGCACGCCCATGTCGGTGAGGGCCTGGGCCAGCTTGATGGCGGTCTGGCCGCCGAACTGGACCACCGCGCCCCAGGGCTTCTCCAGCTCCACCACGGCCTCCACGTCCTCGGGGGTCAGGGGCTCAAAGTAGAGCTTGTCGGCCACGTCGAAGTCGGTGGACACGGTCTCCGGGTTGTTGTTGATGATGATGGTCTCATAGCCCAGGCGCTTGAAGGCCCAGACCGAGTGGACCGAGCAGTAGTCGAACTCAATGCCCTGGCCGATGCGGATGGGGCCGGAGCCCAGCACCAGCACCTTCTTCCGCTCGCTGGCGCCCTCGGTGCGGTGGGGGGCGGCGGTGGCGGCGGACAGATAGGGCGCCTCGGGGATGTGGGGGGCCAGCTCGCCCACCCGGGGCAGGTGGAGGCCGTCGGCCGCCTCGTTCTCCTCGTCATAGGAGGAGTAGTAGTAGGGGGTCTGGGCCTCAAACTCGGCTGCGCAGGTGTCCACCATCTTGAAGGCGGGGACAATGCCCATGCTCTCCCGCAGGGCCTTGATCTCCTTCCGCTCCTTGCCGGCCAAAGCGGCGATCCAGGCGTCGGAGAAGCCCATCTCCTTGGCCTGGCGGAGGGTGTCGGCGTCCAGGCGGCCGTGATCCAGAGCGTCCTCCATGTCCACGATGTTCTGGAACCGGTCCAGGAACCACAGGTCGTACTTGGTAATCTTGTTGATCTTCTCCGGGGAGAAGCCCCGGCGCAGGGCCTCGGCCACCACAAAGAGGCGCTGGTCGTCGATGTTCACCAGCCGCTCCTCAATCTCCTCGGTGTACAGCTCGTCCAGGCCGGGCAGGCGCAGGGACTTCACCGGCAACTCCAGGGAGCGGATGGCCTTCATCAGGGCGCCCTCAAAGGAGTTGCCGATGGCCATGACCTCGCCGGTGGCCTTCATCTGGGTGCCCAGGGTGCGGCTGGCGGTGGTGAACTTGTCGAAGGGCAGGCGGGGAATTTTCAGTACGCAGTAGTCCAGGGTGGGCTCAAAGCAGGCGGTTGTCTTGCCGGTGACCGCGTTGGGGATCTCGTCCAGGGTGTAGCCCAGGGCGATCTTGGCGGCCACCTTGGCGATGGGGTAGCCGGTGGCCTTGGAGGCCAGGGCGGAGGATCGGCTCACCCGGGGGTTGACCTCGATAACCGCGTACTCGAAGGAGTCGGGGTTCAGGGCCAGCTGCACGTTGCAGCCGCCCTCGATCTCCAGGGCGGAGATGATGTCCAGGGAGGCCTTGCGGAGCATCTGGAACTCCTTGTTGGCCAGGGTCTGGGTGGGGGCCACCACGATGGAGTCGCCGGTGTGGACGCCCACGGGGTCGATGTTCTCCATGGAGCAGATCTGGATCACGTTGCCCGCGGAATCCCGCATGACCTCGAACTCGATCTCCTTCCAGCCGGAGATGCACCGCTCGATGAGCACCTGGCCCACCCGGCTCAGATGGATGCCCCGGTCGGCGATCTCCCGGAGGGAGGGCTCGTCGTAGGCGATGCCGCCGCCGGTGCCGCCCAGGGTGTAGGCCGGGCGGACGATGACGGGGTAGCCGATGCTGCCGGCAAAGGCCACCGCGTCCTCCACGCTCTCCACCACGTCTGAAGTGACACAGGGCTGGCCGATGGCCTCCATGGCGTCCTTGAAGCCCTGGCGGTCCTCCGCCTTGCGGATGGACTCGGGGCTGGTGCCCAGCAGGCGGACGCCGTACTTCTGCAAAATGCCCTGCTCATGGAGGTTCATGGCCAGGTTCAGGCCGGTCTGGCCGCCCAGGGTGGGCAGGATGGAGTCGGGCCGCTCCTTCTCGATGACCTGCTCCACGCTGGCGATGTTCAGGGGCTCGATATACACATGGTCGGCGATGTCCTTGTCGGTCATGATGGTGGCGGGGTTGGAGTTGACCAGCACCACCTCCACGCCCTCTTCCTTCAGGGCCCGGCAGGCCTGGGTGCCGGCGTAGTCGAACTCAGCGGCCTGGCCGATGACAATGGGGCCGGAGCCCAGCACCAGTACCTTCTTGATATTCGGATTCTTGGGCATTACCGCGCCCCTCCCTTCTGCTTCATCATGTCCACAAAGTTGTCAAACAGATACTCGGTATCCATGGGGCCGGGGGAGGCCTCCGGGTGGAACTGGACGGTGAAGCAGTTGGGGCGCCTGTACTTGAGGCCCTCCACGCTGCCCTCGTTTACGTTCACATGGGAGATCTCCGCCACCGCCGGGTCCACGCTCTCCCGGGTGACCACATAGCCGTGGTTCTGGCTGGTGATATAGGCCCGGCCGTGCTCCAGGTCCTTCACCGGGTGGTTGCCGCCCCGGTGGCCGAAGCGCATCTTCCGGGTCTGGGCGCCGGTGGCCAGGGCCAGGAGCTGGTGGCCCAGGCAGACGGCGAAGAGGGGCAGGTCGGACTGATAGAGCTTCTTCACCTCTTCGATGATGGCGGTGTTGTCCGCCGGGTCGCCGGGGCCGTTGGAGAGCATCACGCCGTCAAAGCCGCCGGTGAGAACGGTCTCCGCCGGGGTATGGGCGGGATACACCGTGACCTGGCAGCCCCGCCTCTGGAGGCAGCGGATCATGTTCTCCTTCACGCCGTAGTCCATCAGGGCCACCCGCAGCCGCTGCTCTCCCATGGCGGGGTACACCTGGGGCGCCTTGCGGGTCACGGCCTCCACCGTGCCCTCCACCCGGTAGGCCCTGATCTTCTCCAGGCAGTCCTGGACAGAAAAATGCTCCGCACAGGTGATCATGCCGTTCATGGTCCCCTCGCTGCGGAGTATTCTCGTCAAAGCGCGGGTGTCCACGCCCTCAATACCGGTGATATCAAATTGTTTCAGGTACTCGTTCAGCCCGCCCTCGCAGCGGAAGTTGCTGCCCCGGGTGGTGAGATGGCGGACAATAAAGGCCTCCGCCCAGGGGCGGGAGGACTCGTTGTCCTCGTGGTTTACGCCGTAATTGCCGATAAGGGGATAGGACATCACAATGCCCTGTCCGGCGTAGGAGGGATCGGTCAGGATCTCCTGGTAGCCCGTCATGGAGGTGTTGAACACCATCTCGCACACGCGGTCCGCGGTGGAGCCGATGCTGCGGCCCGCAAAGGTCATGCCGTTGGCCAGGATCAAGGTCGCTTTCATCGCTTGTATCACGCCTTTCGTTCCTATCGTTCCGCTGTCAGGGCGCGGAGGTCTGCGTCAAATTTTCTCAATGCTACACGAAAGGGAACCGAAACGGTTCCCTCAGCGTGTCGAGAAGCCTCAGTTGAACAGAATCCGCCTGGACTGGGGCGGGGGAGCGCGAGGGGGCAGCCGCCCGCCTCGCGTGGAATCGAATGCCCCGCAATGCCTTGCCGCGCAAGGCTTGCGGAGAGCGAAGCGAGGACTTTTGCGCCGTTGTGCGGCGCAAAAGCAACGGCATTCTTGAAGGCTGTCGAAAAAGTCCTTGGACTTTTTCGGCAGCCTGAGGGAACCGAAACGGTTCCCTTTCCCACGCACGTCCGCCGGTACTGGGGCCGGCGGGCGCTCTGACAGCCTGTTATCTCACTGATTGTACTCTACTTGGCCTGTTTTGGGCAACTGTCTTTTTTCAGCATAAATAAAAATCGTAATTTTATACAAAAGACGCCGGAGAATCTGGCTTTTTTGCTGGCGAACCGGCCTCTTTTATACAAATTATTTGTATGAACCAAAAAATCATTTTGTCTCACGCACTCCCTTGCGGCATCAGCTCCAGCACCACCAGCTCGGGTCGGTTGAACAGGCGGGGAATCCGGGTGCTCTCTCTGGCAAGCCCCCGGCTGACCACCATGGTCTGGCCGCCCAGGCGGTACAATCCGCCGGCGTACTTGGGGAACAGCCCCTGGTTGGGGGCCAGCAGGCCGTTGATGAGTCCGGGCACCCGCCACTGGCCGCCGTGGGCGTGGCCCGCCGCAGTCAGGTCGAAATCATACTGCATGTACGCATCCACCCGCTCGGGCCGGTGTGTCAGCAGGATGGTGAACCGGCTTGTGTCCGCCGCCTCCCCCACCCGGTCCAGCTGCTCCGTCCAGACCGCCTCTCCTGCCGCCGGGTCGTCCACGCCGCAGATGCGCAGGGACTGGCCGTTGACCGCCACGTCCTCCCAGGTCCCCGCCAGCACAGCCGCGCCGCAGGAGGCCATGTTCTCCTTTATCTCCTCCGCCTGGCCGCTCCAGAACTCGTGGTTTCCGGTGACGTAATAGGTGGAGTACTGCTCCGCCAGGGTCCGGACCACCGTGTAGGCGTTCTCCGCCGGCAGGCCGGGGTCGTCGTCCACAATGTCGCCCCCCAGCAGCACCAGGTCGGGCTGTTCCGCCGCCACCGCGTCCAGCAATTCCCGCTGTCCCGCGCCGTAATTGCAGCTGTGAAGGTCGGTGATCAGCGCCACCCGCACCGTGCCGCTCAGCTTTTTACTCTCAATCTGATAGTGGGGCGCCGTCAGCCGGCTGTCCAGCCCCGCAGCCAGCCCCACAAGGGCCGCCGCCGCCGCTCCGGCCCAGATGAGCCTCTTTTTCCGCTTGGTAATGGGAAGCACCTCCCGCGTGTTTATCTCTCTTACCATTATATTGTTTTTTCTCTCAGAGTCAATTTCCGGCGCATATTCTTCTTCCGTTAGGCCATACTGACTTTGATCGAGCTGCATCTGGGAGGTTTTTGCATGGTAATCGCCTTTCTGCGCACCATTATTCTCTACCTGTTCATTATCGCCGGGGTGCGGCTGATGGGTAAGCGGCAGGTTGGAGAGCTGGAGCCGTCAGAGCTGGTGCTGGCCCTCATTATCGCAGACCTGGCCGCCGTTCCCATGCAGGATTACGGCATTCCGCTCCTCTCCGGCATCATCCCCATTCTGACGCTGCTGTGCATCACCATGATCATCTCCGTGCTCACCACCCGCAGCGTACGCTTCCGGGCCATTATCTGCGGCAGGCCCAGCATTATTGTGGAGGACGGGAAGATCCTGCAAAAGGAGATCAAGAAGAACCGCTTTACCGTGGACGAGCTGATGGAGGAGCTGAGGCTGAAGGGCGTTACCGATATTACCACTGTAAAATACGCCATTTTGGAGACCAACGGACAGATCTCTGTGCTGCTGCGGGCCTGCGAACTGCCTGTCACCGCCAGTCAGATGGGTGTCGAGACGGCGGAGCCCGGCCTGCCGCTGGTTATCATCAACGACGGGCGAATCCTGGATCACAATCTCCAGGCCAGAGGGCTCAACCGGACCTGGCTGGACCGGCAGCTGGCCGCCCACAAAATAAAATCCTCCGGAGACGTGTTTCTGCTCACCGTGGACGGGCGGAACCAGGTCTATCTGGCTGCAAAGGATGTGACAGCCAAATGAGACGGCTCTGGATTGCCTGCGGCATTCTGGCCGCGCTCTTTGCCGCCGCCCTGTACAACACCTGGCATCTCGACCGGCTCACCGCCTCGCTCTCCGACCAGCTCACCCGGGCGGAGGCCTGTGCCGAGGCCGGAAATTGGGAGGAGGCCGCCCGGCTTACAGAGGGCGCCTTTGACGAATGGGACTCTCACACGGTCTACCTCCATGTGCTTCTCCGCCACGCCGACACCGATGAGGTCAGCAGCAGCTTTCAGGAGGTGGGAGAGTTCATCACCTGCCGGGAGGGCGGCGAATACTCCGCCGCCAACGCCCGCCTGATTGCTCAGATTCGCCTGCTCTACGAGGCAGAGCAGCTCTCACTGAAAAACATTCTCTAATATGTCGCCAAAAATTCTCCCCGGAAGGGCCTGAACAGCCCCAGATTATACGGACAGTACAAAAAGCCCCTGGTAGGAAATATTGAGTTTTAGTAGGAGAGGCGTCGCGCCAGCGGTGCCTCTCCAGTCTTAAACTGGATACGCTCGTGATTGTAAAAGTAGATATATCGGTCAATCATCCTGTTGGCCTCTGAGAAAGTGGCTGGCTTATGTCGGTAAATACACTCTGTTTTAAGGATAGAGAAGAAATTTTCGGCCATGGCATTGTCATACGGGTTTCCCCGTCTTGACATGGAAGGCGTAATGCCGTATTGTTTAGTCAGCTGGAAATATGCTTGG
>CAJFTA010000071.1 GCA_904419835.1 uncultured Pseudoflavonifractor sp.
TAGGCGCCCACCTTGCCGTAGCCGGTGCCGGGGCCGCTGCGGATGTTGACGCCCGCGCTGGGCGTCACGGTATACTGCTTGTCCATGGTGTCCTCCTTGCCGCTGTCCTCCGCCGTCAGCCAGACGCACAGGTAATTGTCCACCGGGCGGGTGGAGTCGATAACCCGCCCGCCGCCGAAGTCGCACTGACTGGAGCCGCCGCCGTCCAGCATGATAGCCGTCTCAGCTCCCAGAGTGTACAGCTCCTCCCGCAGCGCCTCAGGGGTGGCCGCGTCCGCCGTGCCGTCGCCGGAGCAGCAGAGGATGAGGTGCTCCCCGTCCAGGGCCATGGCCGTGCGGCCTCTCCGGCCCCCCAGCTCCGAGCCGTAGCTCAGGGCGTCGGTGATGCCCACCATGGGGGTGAGCAGCTCGTAGCCGCCGATGTAGCTGGCCCGCTCACCGGCGGGCAGGGCGCACAGCCTGATATCGCCGCCGCTGTCCCAGGCGTAGCCCCAGCAGCCCCAGCTCTCTTTCGCCCGCACCACTCCGTCCGCCTTCAGGTGGTGGGTGGGCCTGCCCAGGGCCTCAAAAAATCCGGCGTTGCAGATGAGGTCGGGCTGTTCCGCCGCCCTGACCTGCTCCAGGCTCCGGCCGCCGCCGGTCACCAGGGCCAGGCGTTTGATGTGTCCAAGTCGGACACGCTGGATGTACTTGCTCATGTAACCGCCTCCCACTGCCATTCAGTCCCGTCGCTGCCGGGGGCCCAAACACATGGGAGCATGTCCGACCTGCACAGGTAGGTGACGCCCTCATACAGTTCCATTAATTCACCGCCTCTTTTAAATCGAATTTACTGTATCTTCCAGCCTGTTTAGTATTTCTGCGTTCCCTTCTTTAGTCAAATGGAGCTTATCGCTTTGCCAATAGACACTTGCGTCTTTGGGGTTTATCGGACTGAAGAACGAAAAGCAGCAATCGCAGATTGGAAGGCTACCAACCCTCTGGAGAAGTGATCCGCCTGACCAACGCCATCAATCGCGCCCTGGAATCTCCCAATAAACCGGAGGAGGCGCTCTCTCTGATCTTGAAGGGCGCCTCGGCCCGATATGATTGCTGTCCCCCGGCAATTCCCATTCAAGAAGAAAACCACCCGCTGGCTGTGGATCAGAACCGCATCCGGCAGGTGGTCTCTTTTATTACAATTTCGGCAGAGAACGTGGTGGCTGTCGCCTTCCGATAGGCCGCCAGGAAAGGACAGGACATGGAACAGACACTGGAACGACGGGTGCGGGTCATCCCGGCAACGAAGAAGCTCACCGAGGCTGGAAGTTCCCGGCGCGGTAAGCAGCGGGTGGCCGCCTACTGCCGGGTGAGCACCGACAGTGAGGAGCAGCTTAACAGCTACGAAGCCCAAAAAGCCTACTACACGCAGAAGATCGAGGAAAATCCGGATTGGGAGCTGGCCGGCATCTTTGCTGACAAAGGGCTCTCTGGCACCAGCATGAAAAAGCGGGATGACTTCAAGCGGATGATCGCCGCCTGTAAACGGGGCCGGATCGACACCATCCTCACTAAGTCGCTCTCCCGGTTCGCCCGGAACACCGTGGACTGCCTGGATACGATCCGGATGCTGCGGGCCCGCGGGATTGGTGTCATCTTTGAAAAAGAAAATATCAATACACTCACTGAGTCCAGCGAATTCCTCATCACACTGTTCAGTGGCTTTGCCCAGGCGGAGAGTGAGTCCCTCAGCGAGAACATCATCCGGGGGAAAATGATGAGTATGCAGGCGGGCCATGTCCCATTCCAGTATAAGAAGCTGCTGGGCTACCGGAAAGGGGCGGATGGCCGGCCGGAGATCGACCCGGAGGAGGCGAAGACAGTGCGGAGGATTTACCGCCGCTATCTGGACGGATGCAGCCTGGCCCAGATCCAGCATGAACTGCAGGCGGATCATGTTCCCACCGCCCAAGCCATCCAGCGGTGGTCTTATCAGGTGATTCACAATATCCTCACCAATGAGCGGTACATCGGAGATGCCGTGCTGGGCAAGACATACACCACAGACTGTATCAGCAAACGGGTGAAAAAGAATACCGGAGAGCGGATGCAGAGCTATGTGGAGAACAACCACCCCGCCATTATCCCAAAAGAAATGTTTTATCGGGTACGGGAGGAGATGACTCGCAGAGCCAGCAAGCGAAAGGTGATGCAGCGGCACGGAAAGACGGAGCTGGGCAAATACTCCGCCAAATACGCCCTCTCTGAGCTCCTGGTATGCGGGGAATGCGGAACTCCCTATAGGCGGTGTACCTGGGCCAGGAACGGGAAAAAGCGCATCGTGTGGCGGTGCGTCTCACGGCTGGAGTTTGGGACGAAATACTGCCACAGCTCCCCCTCCATGGAGGAGGAGAAACTGCACCGGGCAATCCTGGAGGCTCTCAATGAGTTTGCCCAGGCGGGAAGCGAGGTCAAGGCGGATATGCTGGACTTCACCCGGCTGGTTTGGGCCGGCCAGGAGACGGATGGCACCAGCCTGCTCTCCCTCAAGCAGCGGCTGAACGACATCACGGCGGAGCAGGCCCTGCTACTGAATCAGGTGCTGGCAAACATGGATGACGAGATTCTCACCGCCCAGCTTAAGGCGCTGATGGACGAAAAACAAGCTATCCAAGAACAGATCATGTCCGCGGAGCAGAGCCAGACCCACAGTGCGGCCCAGGCATCCCGCATGGCGGAGCTGCGGGAATGGATGACCCACCTGGAAGTCAACACCGAATACCATGACGAGCAGGTACGCATGGCCGTGGAGCAGATCACGGTAGTGGACACGGAGACCATCCACATCAAATTCCGGTATCCGGGGCTGGAGATGGACAAGAAACTAAGCTGAGGAAGGAGCGTACAAAATCATGGCATTCTTTATCACAGGAGACACCCACGGAGACTTCCGGCGATTCCTGCCGGAGCGTTTCTATGAGCAGGAGACTTTGACCAAGGAGGACTTCGTCACGGTCTGCGGAGACCTGGGCGGCGTATGGTACGGAGATCATCGGGATGATGAGGGGCTGGACTTCCTGGAGCGCCGGCCCTTTACCACCCTCTTCGTTGCGGGGAACCATGAAAACTATGATGCCCTGCGGACATACCCACTGGAGGACTGGCACGGCGGGAAGATCCGCCGCATTCGGCCCTCGGTGCTCCTGCTGGAGCGCGGGCAAGTGTTTAACGTGGGCGGAAAACGGATCTTCGCCATGGGCGGAGCCAGCAGCCACGATGTCCAGGACGGCATCCTGGAGCCGGACGATCCCCAGTTTCTTCAAAAGCTCCAACGGCTCAACGCAAGAGGGGCGGCATTCCGGATCGACCACCGATCCTGGTGGAAAGAGGAGCTGCCCAGCCCGGAGGAGTACCAGGAAGCACGAAGGAATCTGGAACGTACAGGCTGGGAGGTGGACTACATCATCACGCACTGCGCGCCCACCAGCATCCAGAATGAACTGCTCCAGACGCTATCCAGGCCGGACGAACTCACAGACTTCCTGGAGGAGGTGCGGCAGCGGTGCCGGTTCCAATATCACTTCTTCGGACATTACCACGGCGATCTGGTGATCCGGCAGAAATATGTCCTGCTGTATGAGCAGATCCTACGGCTGAAATAAGACAGGAAGCCCCTCATTTTAAGGGAAAGCACGGGGACGGCGGATCGCCGTCCCCGTGCTTTCCCTTAAAACCACTGTGGCAGATGATTTCCGATATACAAAACCGAAAGAGAATGGTATAATGCAGGGAGTGGTACGAGGACAATTAGGATTCCATTTCGGACGAGAGAAAGGCGAGGAGGCGGACACTGGATGGCATCGCAGCCGATCTATCAGTTTTATGCTGAACTGAATAACTACCAGCCGAAGATATGGCGCCGGTTTCAAGTCCCAGGCAATATTACCATGGCCCGGCTGGGATACATCCTGATGACCCTGTATGAGATGCAGGCCAGCCACCTGTTCTGCATCACAGTCCCGGTTCGTGAAAACGCAAAATTAGATCCATCGCTGCCCGGCGCTGGTACTGTATTGCGAGACGGGATCTGGCGATTTGAGCTCAACAATGAGGAGCTGTTTCCGGGAGAAGGGGAAAAGTCCTTTGATGCTTCTGCCTACAAGATGCGCTCTGTCCTCCAGGGATGTACAGGCGAAAAACTGACCTTGGAATATGATTATGGCGATGGCTGGGAAATAGAAGTAACTCTGGAGACGATCTTGGAGGATAAGGAACTGCCGGGCCGTGAACTGCCGCGTGTGCTCGCCGGCGAGGGCTATGGGATCATAGAGGACTGCGGTGGAACTGGCGGACTGGAACGTCTGGCAGAGGCATTTCGCCAGAAAAACGGAGACGATTATGTGCATTATAAAAAGTGGCTGGGCCGGGATGACCTGGATCTGGACTCTTTTGATCTGGATGATATGAATCAGCGGCTTAAGAAAGTTCCTCGCATCTACACAGAATTGTATGAATATGGCTGCGCCCCCTCTCAGCGGTCTCTTGATTTTTTGGAGCGAAAATATCAGGACAACGCCAGACGCTGATAATGCGGGGGTTCGGATTGCTTGGTGTATTTTTCGCAAAAAGGACGAAACAGAAAAGTGACAATCCCGCAAACCGTTGCGCTGCAAGGCTTTGGAGTGTGCATCTTTTTTATCAACACATGACAGCTCGTCGCAAGCGACATATCGCTTGCGACGAGTTTTTTCATTTCATTGCAAAACTCATCGCGCGCTCATTTTGCTGCTCCTCGCTTCCAAACCAGACCCGCTTACGCTGGGCTCTGGTTTGGGTCCGCCGCAAAGCGGCGGCTTTTTCTTATCGCAAGGAAATATCGATTTTAACCGTCCCTTCCAAAAATCCCGAATGCGTTCGGGATTTTTACTTATTTCCTCTTCACGATTCCTTCTTCCTTATCTCCTCCCTGTCCACGGGATTTTTGGAAGAAGGAGGTAAATAGAATCGGGGATAGGTAGGGACCGGGGCTCAAACGCACCTCGGTCCAGAAGGCCGGCTATGTGGTTCTGTTTCTGTGCATCCGTTTTATGACTCGCGTTTCAAAATATCGATTTTAACCGCCCCGTCTATAAAGAGAGCCAGATAAACCAAAAGGGTCCGTCCGGCTCTCTTATAATCTCTCTTTCCTCCACCACGTCGCTGCGGGCGTCATATCGTTCACGGCAATTTTAAGGCAAAAAACGGCCCAATTCCGGTGATATATCCGGAATTGGACCGTTTTTATGCTTATATGGTTCTGCGTTTCCGCCGCTCACCACATGGGGTACCGGGCGCTGTCCGCCCGCAGCTGGCGTGTAATGGTACCGCACAGCTCACGGTAAAAGCGCAGATAGGTGGTTTTCTTGGCCCGCTGGACTTGCTGGAGCTGCTGGTATTCCCGCCAGCGCTGGCACTGTTTGTGGCATCCGGTCTGATAGTCGGGGCAGTTACCTTGACAGGGAAGCATAGCGCAGTCCTCCTCATAACCGAAATCGGGCCTGAGGGAAAAGCTGTGCCGCGTCCGTCTTCTCCAGAAGCAGGCCCTCTCAATGCTGTTTTTATGATAGCGCGTCTTCCCCTGCGCCGCCACCATCCCGGGGTAAATATGCCGTGAACTCTCTGTAAACTTCCCCTGCGCTCCCCGCTTTTCCAGCCCATGATTGATTGGATTTTTTAATCATTCAGCCGGAAGTTTCAATGTTTTAATAATAGATCTCCATCCGTTGACACAGGCGGTTTAGCCGTGCTACCGTTTTATGACAGAAGGTTTTCTCCATGGAGCCCATCACTTTTCCCCTGCGGCTTCGGGCATGCCATATAAAGAAGCATACCCGGGGAAGCGCGCCTTCCGTGCCCGCTCCCGGCCACTCCGTGGCCTATTATATTGTCTAGATTCTATGAAAAAGGGAGATGTCTGAGATGGAACAGACCAATATCAAGCTGCCCGCCGACTTTGAGACCTATGGAGAGGCCCGGAAGGCGGGCTTTCTGCGCATGAAACAGCTCAAGGACCAGGGCGCCCGGGTGGTGGGCATGTTCTGCTCCTTTGTGCCCACCGAGCTGGTGTACGCGGCGGGGGCCCTGCCCGTGGGGCTGTGCGCCTTCACCGAGGAGCCCATCCCCGCAGCCGAGGCCAACCTGCCCCGGAACCTGTGCCCCCTCATCAAGGCCAGCTACGGCTTTGCCCTCACCGATACCTGCCCCTACTTCTACTTCTCCGACTTTGTGGTGGGCGAGACCACCTGCGACGGCAAGAAGAAGATGTTCGAGCTGCTCAGCGAGCTCAAGGACACCTACGTCATGCAGCTGCCTCACAGCCGGGACGAGGCCGCCCTGGCCTTCTGGCGCGACCAGATCATCGCCTTCAAGGAGAAGCTGGAGGACTTTTACGGCATCACCATCACCGAGGACGACATCCGCCGGGCCATCAGGCGGAAGAACCGGGAGCGGGATGTGATGCTCCGCTACCTGGAGCTGGGCAAGCTGAACCCGGCCCCCATGAGCGGCTATGAGGTGGGCACCCGTGTGGACGCGGGCAGCTTCTCCTTTGACCTGGATCAGCGGTGCGACGAGATTGAGGCCCGGACGGCGGAGGTGCTGGAGCAGTGGAAGGCGGGCAGGGACAAGCTGCCCGCCGGCCGGCCCCGCCTGCTGGTCACCGGCTGCCCCAACGCGGGCGTACGGGAGAAGATCATCAGGGCCGTGGAGGAGCTGGGGGCCGACGTGGTGGCCTTTGACACCTGCAACGGCATCCGGGAAAAGGTGGAGAAGGTGGACGAGTCCGACCCGGATGTGTACCACGCCCTTGCTGTGAAGTATCTCAACATCAACTGCTCGGTGATGAGCCCCAACGACAGCCGCCGGGCATACATCGGGGAGATGATTGATTCCTACGCAGTGGACGGGGTGATTGAAATTGTGCTCCAATCCTGTCATACTTACGATGTGGAGGCTTTCTTCATCCGCCGCTTTGTCACCCAGGAAAAGGGCCTGCCCTACCTGAACATTGAGACCGACTATTCTCAGGCGGACAAGGGTCAGATCAACACCCGCCTTTCCGCCTTCCTGGAGACGATTGAGAAATGAAGTACTTTGCCGGAATCGACATCGGCTCCACCGCCTCCAAGGTTGTGGTGCTGGATGGGACGGACATGGTGGACCATTTTGTCCTGCCCACAGGCTGGAGCAGCAGGGAGACCGCCGGCGAAATCGCCCGCCGTCTGGAGGCGGGCGGCCATCCCGTGGGTGAGGACATGAAGGTCATCGCCACCGGGTACGGCCGGGTGTCGGTGGACTACGCGGCCAAGACGGTGACCGAGATCACCTGCCACGGCCGGGGCGGCCGGTACCTGCTGGGCCGGGACTGCACCATCGTGGACATCGGCGGCCAGGACACCAAGGTCATCACCGTGGAAAACGGCATGCCCTCCAGCTTTCTCATGAATGACAAGTGCTCGGCGGGCACGGGCAAGTTCCTGGAGATTATGGCGGGCCGTCTGGGCGTGGACCTGACCGAGCTGTTCACTCTGGCGTCGGCGGGCACCCCGCTGGCCATCAGCTCCATGTGCACCGTGTTTGCCGAGAGCGAGGTCATCAGCCACATCGGCGCCGGAGAGAAGCGGGAGGACATCGCCGCCGGCGTGGTGGACTCGGTGGTGAGCAAGGTGGCGGGTCTGTGCGCCCGGCATACCCTGAAGGGGGACGTGCTCCTCACCGGCGGCCTGTGCGACAGCGCCTACCTGGTGGACCGGCTGTCCCAGAAGCTGAGGCAGCCCGTCTTTACCCACCCCCTGGGCCGGTACGCCGGCGCTCTGGGTGCGGCCCTCATTGCCCGGGGCAAAGCCGCCGGGTAAACGATTTGTGTTAGAACCATCCATATCCAGAACAGGAGGACTGATTGATATGCTGAAAAAGGTAAACGCCATGGGAGATCCCTGCCCCATCCCGGTTATCAAGACCAAGAACGCCATCAAGGAGCTCGCCGGCTCCGGCACGGTGGAAACCCTGGTGGACAACGAGATCGCGGTGCAGAACCTGACCCGTCTGGCCAACAACAGCGGCTACGCCGTCAAGTCGGAGAAGCTGGGCGACAAGGAGTTCCGGGTGGTGATGGAGGTCACCGGCGCCCCCGCGGCCCAGACCGGGGAGGACGACAGCGAGACCTGCCTGGTGCCCGCCGGATCCGGCCGGAACGACACGGTGGTGGCCGTCTCCTCCGCCTGCATGGGCACCGGCAGCGACGAGCTGGGGGCCGCCCTGATGAAGAGCTTCCTCTTTGCCCTCACCCAGCAGGACACCCTGCCCAAGTCCATCCTCTTCTACAACGGCGGCGCCAAGCTGACCACCGAGGGCTCCGCCTCCCTGGAGGACCTGAAGAGCCTGGAGGCCCAGGGCGTGGAGATCCTCACCTGCGGCACCTGCCTGAACTTCTTTGGCCTGAGCGACAAGCTGCAGGTGGGCGGCGTCACCAACATGTACGACATCGTGGAGAAGATGAGCTCCGCCGGCCGGGTCGTCCGTCCCTGAGGGCCGCCATGCGGGAGAAAAAGCCGGCCCTTATCATCACCTTTTCCACCACCACCGACGCCATGGGCATGGAGCAGTTCTGCGGCAGGAGCGGCCTGCCCGGCCGGCTGATCCCGGTGCCCCGTGAGATCAGCGCGGGCTGCGGCCTGGCCTGGAAGGCCCCTGTGGAGGCCCGGGAGCAGCTTCTGTCCGCCATGGCGGACGCGGATATGCACTGGCAGGAGACCCGGGTGCTGGAGCTGTGGGTGTGACCCCGTAAAAACCATAGGAGATGAGTTCCCTTGATCTATCTGGACAACGCGGCCACCACCCGGCAGAAACCCCCCCAGGTCATTGACGCGGTGGTGAACGCCATGACCACCATGGGCAACGCCGCCCGGGGCGCCCACGGCAGCGCCCTTCAGGCCTCCCGTGCGGTGTATGACGCCCGGTGCAAGCTGGCGCGTCTGTTCCACTGTCCCCGGGCGGACCATGTGGTCTTTACCTGCAACTCCACCGAAGCCCTGAACATCGCCATCTGCGGCACACTGTCCCCGGGGGACCACGTGATCTCCACCGACCTGGAGCACAACTCCGTCCTCCGGCCCCTGTACCGGATGGAGGCGGAACGGAACGTGTCCCTCAGCTTTGTGTCTGCCGACCGGCGGGGCAATCCGGACATGTCCGCCTTCGAGGCCCTCATCCGCCCCGAGACCAGGGCCATCGTATGCACCCACGCCTCCAACCTGACGGGCAACATGGTTGACATCGCCCGGGTGGGGGCCGTGGCAAAGGCCCACGGCCTGCTCTTCATCGTGGACGCCTCCCAGACCGCCGGGGCCGCCCCCATCGACATGGATGCCATGGGCATCGACATCCTCTGCTTCACCGGCCACAAGGGCCTGATGGGCCCCCAGGGCACCGGCGGGCTGTGCATCCGTCCGGGGGTGGAGATCCGCCCCTTCAAGGTGGGCGGCTCGGGTGTGCAGTCCTACAGCAAAACCCAGCCGGAGGAGTACCCCACCCGGCTGGAGGCGGGCACCCTGAACAGCCACGGCATCATGGGTCTCTCTGCCGCCCTGGACTTTATCCAGGCCACCGGCGTGGAAAATATCGCCCGCCGGGAGGAGTCCCTGATGCGGCGGTTTTACGGCGGAGTGGCCGGCCTGAAGGGAGTCACGGTGTACGGCGACTTCACCCAGGCCCGCCGGGCCGCCATCGTGGCCCTGAACATCGGGGATATGGACTCCGGCGAGGTGTCCGACATCCTCAGCATGGACTACGGCATCGCCACCCGCCCCGGCGCCCACTGCGCGCCCCGGATGCACCGGGCCCTGGGCACCGCGGAGCAGGGCGCGGTGCGGTTCAGCTTCTCCTGGTACAACACCGGGGAGGAGGTGGACGCCGCCGTCCGGGCGGTGGCCGACCTTGCGGAGGGATAACAGAAAAGAATGCCGTTACTTTCGCGCCGCGCAACGGCGCAAAAGTCCTCGCTTCGCTCTCCGCAAGCCTTGCGCGGCAAGGCATTGCGGGGCATTCGATTCCACACGAGGCGGGCGGCTGCCCCCTCGCGCTCCCCCGCCCCGGCGTAGGCGAATGCGGTTCAACCGAAGTTTTTCGACACGCTAAAACGGGTGTGTTTTGTGAAGTGACCCCAAAAAGTTAGACAATATTTTTGAAGAAATTGTTCAAGCAACCGAAAGGGCTTGTTGTCTGTGGAGAGCAGGCGGCAAGCCCTTTAG
>CAJFTA010000072.1 GCA_904419835.1 uncultured Pseudoflavonifractor sp.
GGTGACCACCTCGCCCAGCAGCTCGGCGAACTTGGCGGCGTGCTCGGCCTCCTCATAGGCGGCCTTCTCCCAGTACAGGCCGATCTCGGGATAGCCCTCGCGGTGGGCCACGCGGGCCATGGCCAGATACATGCCGACCTCGGAGCACTCGCCCTCGAAGTTCATGCGCAGGCCCTTGATGATCTCCTCGTCCACGCCCTTGGCCACGCCGACCACGTGCTCAGCGGCCCAGGTCTTCTCGCCGGACTGCTCCTTGAACTTCTCGGCGGGAGCCTTGCAGATGGGGCAGAACTCGGGCGCGGAATCGCCCTCATGGACATAACCACAGACGGTGCAGACAAACTTTTTCATGTTCTTTTCCTCCTGATTTTTATTTCATATTTAAGAGATTTGGCTTTTCTCCCCGCAGCCTGTGCAGGTGCCGTGGAAAACAAGGTCGTGATGGTGTACCTGGAGTCCGTATTTCTCGCTGACCTGCCGATCCAGCCCGGCGTCCACCGGAATCTGATGCAAATCAATCACAGCGCCGCAGTGGTCACAGATAAAGTGATTGTGCGGGCGGACGTCTGCATCAAAGCGCTCCTGCCCGTTGACCACCGCCACACACTGTATCGTCCCCTGCTCCCGGAAAAAGTTCAGGTTCCGGTAGACAGTGCCCAGCGACAGATCCGGATGGGCGGGCTTGAGCCGCTGATAAATCCAGTCAGCCGAGGGGTGGATATGGGTGGAACAGATGGCCTCCAGAATGGCCTCACGCTTTTTGCTGTACCGGATGGTGCGTTCCATACTCGCCTCCTTAACAGTAGTAGTTCTTGTTTGCAGGATTATAATAGCATACCCATTCCGGTTTGTAAAGAGGTTTTTTCGCTTTTTCGAAAAAATTTTTTGGGCAGGATGCGCGCGGGCCCGGCGGATTGTTCCGCCGGGCCCACAGTACAAATTTATTGCTTTTCAGCCGCCTCCAGGGCGGAGACGGCCTCCTGGAACGCCTCATAGGTGCAGAACACATTCAGCGCCTCCAGCATGGCGTTGGCCGTCATATGCTCGGGCAGCTCCAGGCGGCGGAGCAGGGCCTGGCGGCGGGCCGCCGAGTCCGGAGCGCCGGAGAGCCCGGCGGCGAACAGATCCGCCTTGGTGATGGGGCGGCGGGGCGCCTGTTCTCCCGCCGTCTGGTCCAGGAAGGTGACCCCCGCCCGGCGCAGCGCCTCCTCCAGCACCTGGGGGCGCATGCCCTCCACCCCCAGCTTGCCCTCCTTCCCCGGCTGGCGCTTGCGGCGCTCCTTGCCGAAGAGGTCGGGGATGTAGGCGTGCTTTACCTGCCCGGGCGGGATGGCCCCCTTGAGGAAGTTGCGGATGACAAAGCCCGCCCCGTCCGAGTCGGTGAGCACCACCAGCCCCCGCTCCCGGGCCAGGCGGCGGAGCAGGGAGAGCCGCTCGCTGTCCTTGAAGATGCCGAAGCCCTTTGTCTCAATAATAATGGTATCCACCAGCTGGGAGAGGGTGTTCTTGTCGTAACGCCCCTCCACCACCACGGCTTCCTTGATTTTCAGCATCATCGCTATCTCTCCTGTCCGGCGTTTTCAGCCCTTCCGGGACGGGGCCCCCGCCAGCTCCAGCAGGAACTGGGTGAGCAGCTCCTCCCCGTCGGCTCCGGTGGACTTCATGGCCAGGTCTATCTCCCCGCAGCGGATCACCGCCCGGCGGCACCAGGGCAGGGAGAACCGGCGGGCCGACTGCATCAGCTTCTCCGCCGGGTAGGCCGAGCGCATGCCCCACAGCTCCATCAGGTAGGCCGTGCCCTTCCGGTTCTCAATGGCCAGGCGGGCGGAGTAGAGCTGGCGGAGCTGCTTCCCCAGGACAGCCAGAATCTTGATGGGGGCCTCCTGCATGTGGTACAAATCCCCCAGGACGGCGGCGGCCCGGTCGAAGTTCCCGGCGGCAATGGCGTCGGTCATCTGGAACACCACCGCGTCCAGCTGGGGGGTGGCCACGGCGTCGATGTCCTCCCGGGTGACGCGGTGGTTCTTGGCATAGGCCCCCACCTTGCCAATCTCCGAGATGAGGCCGTTCATCAGGTCGCCGCAGAGGAAGATGAGGTACTTGGCGTCCTCGGAGCTGATATCGTGCTCCAGGGCCTTAAAGCGCCGGCGGACCCAGTCCACCAGATCCCCCTGCTCCTGCCGGGCGAAGTTGACCACGCTGCCGTGCTCCTTCAGGGCGGCGGCCAGCTTGGTGCGGGCGTCCGCCTTGTACTCGATAAGGTCGTAGACAAAGACCAGGCACACATAGTCGGGCAGGTCGGCAAAGAGGGCGGCGAGGCCCTCCCTGTCCCCCTTGTAGAGGTCGTAGTCGCTGACCACAATCAAAGTCCGCTCGCTCATCATGGGCAGGCAGTCCACCATCTGGGCCAGGCGCTTGAGGTCAAACTCCCTGCCGGCCATGGTGTGGAGGTTGAACTCCTCCATGCCGGCCGGCAGGAGCTTCTTTTTCATCTGCCCCAGGTAGAAGTCCCGCAGGTAGGTCTCCTCCCCGTGGAACACATAGAGGCGGCCGATGCTGCCGTTGGCGATGTCCTTTTTCAGCTTCTGATAGGCGGCGCTGTCCGCCTTTTCCTTTTTTGACATGGGTTGTTCCCCCTTGTGGGTGGATTCAGTCCGCTGCCCGGACGGTGACGGTCCCCTGGAGGTCGGTGCGCCAGACGGCGCAGCCCGCCTGAGCCAGCCGGTCCAGGGTTTCGGGCGCGGGGTGGCCGTAGGAATTGTAGCCCACGGAGATGACGGCGTACTCCGGCATGACCGCCTCCAGCAGCTCCGCCGAGGTGGAGGACGCCGAACCGTGGTGGCCCGCCACCAGCAGCTCGATGTCGGGCAGGGCTCCGTATTTGATGAGCCGCTGCTCCACGGCGGCGTTCATGTCCCCGGTGATGAGGGCCTCAAAGTCCCTCAGGGCGGCCAGCACAGAGAGGCCCTCCTCGTTGCCGCCGCCGGTGCCCAGGGGCGCGTAGAGGGTGAGGGACGCGCCGCCCAGCTCCACCCCGGTGTCCTCCTCAATAAAGACGACCTCCGTCCCCTTCTCCTCCGCCAGGGCCAGAATCTCCGCCCGGAGGGGGCTCTCCGGCTCCACGTCGGGAACCGCCAGGGTGGTGACGGTCAGCCGCTCCATCAGCTCGGGCACGCCGCAGGCGTGGTCGCTGTGGTAGTGGGTGAGCACCAGCAGGTCCAGGGTGCTCCTGCCCATGGCCTGCACATAGTCGGCGGCAATGTCACCCGGGTCCTCCCCGCCGCTGCCGCCGCAGTCCACCAGCACCGTGCCGCCCTGAGCGGACAGCAGGACGCTCTGTCCCTGTCCCACATCCAGCACGGTGACAGTCAGCCCGCCGCCCCGCAGGGACGCCATGTTGAACACAAGGGCCGCCGCCAGTGTGACGGAACAGCAGCACACCGGGACAATGGGCCGGGGCTTCTCCCTGCGGAACAGGACGCAGGCTCCAATGACGGCGTAGACAAAGAGGATCCAGAACAGGAGATACCGGCCCGCCTCCAGGCTGACCGAGACAAAGGGTAAGCTGCTCAGTCCGTACACAATGCGGTGGAACAGCCAGCTCACCGGCTCCGCCAGGGCGGCCAGCGCCGAACCCACAGCGGGCAGCGCCCCGCCCAGAGCCGCGGCGGGCAGGCACAGGAGGAAGAGCACAGTGACCGCCCATAGGGTGAGCAGGTTGGCCAGGGGCGAGATGAGGGAGACGGTGCCGAAATACCAGACGGTGAGGGGCGTGGTGAAGGCCACGGCTCCCAGGCTCATGGTGACGCAGCCCACCAGGAAGCATACGGCGCTGTTGTACAGCCGCCGGGGCAGGGTTTTCCCCTTTTTCAGGGGGAAACGGTGGAAAAATTTCTCGTTGAGCCGCCCCGTAACGGTGAGAATCCCCGCCACCGACAGGAAGGAGAGCTGAAGGCCCACATCCATGGCGGCGTTGGGGTTCTGGAGCAGGAGCAGCAGGAGGGAGAAGGACAGGGAGGTCACCGTGTCCCCCTCCCGGCTCAGGGCGGGGCCCAGCAGGAGGAGGATCTGCATCACGCCGGCCCGCACCACCGAGGGCGCAAAGCCGGTCAGCGCCATAAAGGCCAGCACCAGCGGGATGGAGGCCGCCGCCATCAGCCTTCTCCGCCGCCTGCGCACCAGCACGGCGGGCAGCAGCACCACCATACTGGTGTGCATGCCGGACACGGCCACCACGTGGGCCAGGCCGCAGCGCTTGAGAGCGGTATAAAACCCGCCGGTCAGGCCGGACCTGTCCCCGGTGGTCAGGGCCAGGGCAAGGCCGGCGGTCTCGTCGGAAAACAGTTCTTCAATGTGCTCCCCCATGGCCCTGCGCCACAGGGCGGGCCAGTATTTCAGGGGCACGGCCTCCGCCGGCGTGACCGCCGGGACGCCCTGGGCGCTGGCGGTGAGAAAAATGCCCTTGGCGTAGTAGTAGCCGCTCTTCTCCCCGGCAATGGCGTCCGCCAGCTTGAGCCGGGCAGTGCAGGTCAGGGTGTCCCCGGGCTTCATGTCCGGGATTTCCTCATCGCCGGGGTAGAAATAGAGGACAGCCCCCAGCTCCGGCCCGCCCGGGTTTGAAAGCCGCACCTCCGCCGAGACGCTGTACGTCCCCGCTTCGGGCCAGTCCGTCACCTGAGCGGTGATGGTTCCCTCCGTCCCCGCCAGACGCTCCGCCGGGAGGGCCGTGCCCATGTCATAGGCCCAGCTCCACAGCAGGCCCAACGCCAGCCCGGCGGCCCACAGCAGCGGGCGGAGCCTGCCGTCCTCCCGCCGCCTGCGCCAGCGGAACAGGCATACCGCCCAAATCAGCGCGCACAGGGCCGCCCCGGCCAGCCGGACCGGCCGGGGAAGCAGGTACACCGCCAGGAATACGCCCGCCCCAAAGGGCAGCGCAAAGGAGGCCAGCTTACGCATTTGGCTTCGACGGATTATCAGTACGTCCGAGAATGTAGTCCGTTGAGGTTTCGTAATAATCTGCCAGCTTGATTAATGCCCAGACAGGAATCTCCCGGATTCCCTTCTCGTAGCGGCGGTAAACTTCCGGCCTCATACGCAAGAATGCCGCAACTTCTTTTTGTGTCAAGTCTTTATCAGACCGGATGTCTTCTAAGCGCCGAAAATACATAATATCACCCAGACAAAACTACCAAACGGTAGTATTGTCGAGCGAATAACAGACCATACGGTCTTTTTATTACATTTTCTTCAAATTAAAGGGCCTGTCGAAGCAGTTGCAATCTGTAAAGAAAAAGAGCCGCCAAGAACCTTGGCGGCTCTCCATCCAGTTTTGATAGAATCAGCCAGGCGGCCAGGTCACCGCAGCGTTAAGAAAACTTGCCTGCGGCAAGTTTTTAGCGTAGGCCCCGGCGGCTGGGCCGCCGGGGTGGCAGTCACGTCAAAACGCTGAGATTAACCAGGCGGCCAGGTCATATCCCTTCCGGCCAGCACATGGAAGTGCAGATGATGCACGCTCTGGCCCGCCTGCTCACCCCCCAGGCGGAAACCGCCTGGGGTACCCCGTTCATTTTATCTGCTCGGGCGGAGTGAATCCGCCCGGCATCAAGGTTTTGGCCCTGCGGGCCAAAACACTTGGCGCGGCTCGCAGGCCCTTAGCCAGGCGGCCAGGTCATATCCCTTCCGGCCAGCACATGGAAGTGCAGATGATGCACGCTCTGGCCGGCCTGCTCGCCGCAGTTGGACACCACGCGGAAATCGGTGATGCCCAGGTCCCTGGTCACCTTGGCGATGACCTCAAAGGCGTGGGCCACCACGCCGGAATTCCCGGCGCTGATTTCGCCGCAGGAGCCGATATGGGCCTTGGGAATCACGAGAAAATGGGTGGGCGCCTGGGGGTCGATGTCGTAGAAGGCATAGACCTGCTCGTCCTCATAGACCTTGTTGGACGGAATCTCACCCGCCGCAATCTTACAGAACAGACAGTCGCTCATGGAACAACCTCCTTCCGGAAAATGTTTTCTCCAGTATACCATATCCCGGCGGACTTGTCATTCCTTTTTCCCAGCCTGACGGGCCAATTCCGGCGCCGCCCGCATCATCGTCCCGGTCATCCCCTCCAGCAGATCCGCCAGCTCCGCCGGCTCCATGTCGCAGCCATTTCGCACCCACTGGTGGATTGCGCCGCTGCCCCCCATGAACATGTACTGGAGCATATACTTCCACTCCGTCTCCGGCACGTCCATCTCCGCCCCCGCAGGCCAGGAATACCGGATGGTCTCCTCAAACACACGACGCTGAAGCGGGGAATTCATGTCCATAAACTGCCCGTTGTATATCAGCAGCGCGAACATCTCCCGCCGCTCCTTGATGTAGGCCAGCATGGACTCAGTCTCTACTCCACCCGTCCGCACATAGTCCACCAGTGCGTCCACCAGCTCGTTGCCCATCTCATAATAGAGGGAAAACACGTCCTGATAATAGGCATAAAAGGTGGAGCGGTTCAGCTCCGCCGTCTCGCACAGCTCCTTGACCGTAATCTTCTCCACCGGCTTCTCTTCCAGCAGCCCCAGCAGGCTCTCCCGCAGCAGGCGCTTGGTCAGCCGGGTCCGCTGGTTCTCCCTCCGCTCCTCTTTCTCCATGGCGCGTCCTCCTGTTTCCCGTCTTTTTTGTCGTTCATGCCGCAATTCCAACACTTTTTCATTTTGTGTCTTGAACACAACGTTTTTAAAAAATCTAATGATTGAAATACAACACTATGTTGAATACAATACAGCATGGGCACAAAAAAAGCAACTGTCTTTTTCATTTTTGATTTTGTGCCCGGGCAAAATAAAAGGAGAAGGAGCATGGATATGAAAGAAAAGAACACGGCGTCCCCCCGCCCGGCGGGAAAGCTGCCCGTTATCCTGGTCAGTGTGCTGCTGGTCATCGCGCTGATTGTCAACGTGGTGTGCATCCAGCTGTACCCCGCCATCAACGCCTTCATGGCAGCCAACCTGAACAGCCGCCTCACCGGCGGCAATGTCACCGCCGAGCAGCTCACCCCCGAGGAGGCCAAGGAGGCCAGCCTGCTGATGGCCCAGGAGCTGGAGGCCGAGGGCCTTGTGCTGCTGGAGAACAAGGACGGCGCGCTCCCCCTGGAGCAGGGCGCCAAGGTCAACCTGTTCGGCTACGCCAGCATCTCCCCCCTCTACGGCGGCACCGGCAGCGGCTCCAGCGACACGTCCTCCAACGTGGACCTGATCCAGGGCCTGACCAATGCCGGCTTTACCGTCAACGAGGAGCTGGCCGACTTCTACCGCAACTCCGGCGTCAGCCGTCCCGAGCAGGGCGGTTACACCGGCTCCAACTTCACCCCCGCTGAGGTGCCCGCCTCCCAGTACACCGACGAGGTGCTCCAGCAGGCCCGGGACTTCTCCGACGTGGCCGTGGTCATGCTCTCCCGTATCGGCGGCGAGGGCGGCGACCTACCCGCCGACATGTACGAGGCCGGGTACAGCGACACCGACGACGGCCGCAGCTACCTCTCCCTCACCCAGGACGAGGAGGACCTGCTGGAGCTGGTCAAGTCCCAGGGCTATGAGACCGTGGTGGTGCTCATCAACTCCTCCCACGCCATGGAACTGGGCTTCCTGGAGGATAAGGGCATCGACGCCGCCCTGTGGATCGGCGGCCCCGGCAGCACGGGCATGAACGCCGTGGGCGAGGCCCTGTCCGGCGTGGTAAACCCCTCCGGCCGCCTCACAGACACCTACGCCTATGACATCTCCTCCTCCCCCGCCTACTGGAACGCAGGCGACTTTACATACAGCAACCTGGAGCGCAACTACGTGGAGTACGCCGAGGGCATCTACGTGGGCTACCGCTTCTACGAGACCCGCTGGATCGACAACGAGACCGGCGAGTGCGATGAGGAGGCCTACCAGGCCGCCGTCCAGTATCCCTTCGGCTACGGCCTGAGCTACACCACCTTTACCCAGGAGATTGAGGACTACTCCGACGCCGACGGCGCCATCTCCATGACCGTGAAGGTGACCAACACCGGCAGCGTCCCCGGCAAGGACGTGGTCCAGGTCTACTACACCGCCCCCTACACCGTGGGCGGGATTGAAAAGGCCCACGTGGTGCTGGCCGGCTTCGACAAGACCGAGCTGCTCCAGCCCGGCGACAGCCAGTCGGTCACCATCTCCTTTACTGCCGAGGACATGGCCTCCTACGACTACCAGACCAACGGCTGCTATGTGCTGGAGTCCGGCACCTATCAGATTAAGCTGATGAGCAATGCCCACGAGGTCATTGACCAGCGGGAGTACACTGTGGCCTCCACCACTGTCTATGACGAAAATAATCCCCGCTCCACCGACATGACCGCCGCCGTCAACCGCTTTGACGACGTGACCAGCGGCCAGATTACCCAGTACGTCTCCCGGGCCGACTGGGAGGGCACCCTGCCCGCCGCCCGCACCGACGGCAAGACCGCCTCCGACGAGGTTGTCGCCGCCTTTACCAGCCCACCGGTATATGAGAGCAACCCGGACGACCAGCCCATCACCTTTGCCAACCATGGCCTCACCCTGGAGGATCTGTCCGGCAAGGATTACGACGACCCCATGTGGGAGCAGCTCCTGGAGCAGCTGAGCGTGGAGGACATGACCAACATGATCTCCAACGGCGGCTGGTCCACCCCCGAGGTCACCAGTGTGGGCAAGCCCGCTACCAACGACCTGGACGGCCCTGCCGGCATCAACAGCCTGGTGAGCAGCCTGCGGGGCGTGTCCTTCCCCAGCCAGGTGGTCATCGGCTCCACCTGGAACCGGGCATTGGTGGAGGAATTCGGCCGCACCTTCGGCGCGGAGGCCGTGGCCAACCACGTGGTGGGTCTCTACGCCCCCGGCGCCAACATCCACCGCACCCCCCTCTCCGGCCGTAACTTCGAGTACTACTCCGAGGACAGCCTCCTCTCCGGCAAGCTGGCTGCCGCCACCATCCGGGGCGCCGCCAGCCAGGGCGTCTACTGCTATATCAAGCACTTCGCCGTCAACGACCAGGAGAGCAACCGGCTCTCCATCTCCGTGTGGACCAACGAGCAGGCCATGCGGGAGATCTACCTCCGTGCCTTTGAGATTGCCGTCAAGGAGGGCGGCACCACCGCCATCATGAGCAGCTACAACTACCTGGGCACCGTCTGGGCCGGCGCCAGCCCCGCCCTGCTCACCGGCGTGCTCCGGGACGAGTGGGGTTTCCGGGGTACGGTGGTCACCGACTCCGCCATGGGCAATACCTCCTGGATGGACGTAAATCTGGCCATCCGGGCCGGCGGAGACATGATGCTCTGCCTCATGGGCGTCACCCTGGACAGCTCCAGCAACACCGCCCAGCAGGCCATGCGCACTGCCTGCCACAACATTCTTTACACCCAGGCAAACAGCGCCGCAGTATCTGCCGCCGCCGACACCTCCCCCTACTGGCTGGTTCTCCTGGTGGTGCTGGACACCGCCGTCCTCTCCGCCGCCCTCTTCGTGTTCCTCAACCGCAGCAAGTGGAAGGACAGCGTGAAGGTTCCTGCCAGAGCGGCCATTGTGGTGGTCATCGCCCTGGTGCTGGCCCTCATCTTCTGGGCCGCCTTCTTCCGCACCGGCGGTGTGGCCGCGGCCGAAGGGGACCAGCAGTCCCCCGCTCCCACCGCCTCTGAGACCGTCCAGCCTACTGAGCCCGCGCAGCCCGGCAGCGACGCCTACCTCACCCTCACCGGCACCGGCGACGGCTGGCTGGTCTGCAACGTGGTCCTCATGAGCGACAACACCTTCACCGTCGCCTTCGACTACAACGCCGAGAACTCCGGCATCCAGACCGACTCCGGCACCTGGGCCCTCAACGATGACGGCTCCATCTCCCTCACCGGCGACACCCGCTCCTTCACTGCAACCACAACCGACGGCGCCAACTACACCATGGACGTGGAGAATCTCCAGACCGGCATCATCTGCACCGTCTCCGGCGCCCTCGGCGGCGGCTCTTCCGCCCCCAGCGACGGCTCCTACCTCACCCTCACCGGCACCGGCGACGG
>CAJFTA010000073.1 GCA_904419835.1 uncultured Pseudoflavonifractor sp.
TTATGGCAGGTGAAGCTTGCTCCATTTGCACTTTTCCTTCTTTGGCCTCTATTCCACAGAAACCCGCCTATGCTTGACGCATAGGCGGGTTTCTCGACACGCTGAGAGTCCGTCTCAGATGAGACGGACTCTGTTCACTCGTTAACGCCCAGCAGCTCCAGCGCGGCCTGGAGCTGGCTGTCCTGCTCGTGGGGCAGCTGCCCCGCCAGCAGCAGCTGGCTCTCCTCCTCGGAGAGGTACACCTCACGGTCCAGGGTGACGCCGGTGCCGATGAGGGATACGCCGTTTCCGGTGAAGTACTTCTCCGTGGAGATGCCCAGTCCGCCGCCGCCGGGCAGCGGGAAGGTCTGCTGGGAGTAGCCCTTGCCGGAGGTGGGCTCCCCCACGATGACCCCCACCCCCTGCTCCTGAAGCTCGGCGCCGAAGAACTCAGCGGCGGAATAGGTGTCGGCGTTGACCAGCGTGGCCATGGGGAGGTCAATAAAATGGGCGTCCGAGTTGGTCACCTGTTCGTTGCCGTCCCGGTCCTGCTGGCGGAAAATGGGCCCCTCGGGCAGGAGATAGTCCAGCATCTCGGTGAGCTCATCCAGATAGCCGCCGCCGTTGTTGCGCATGTCGAACACCAGGGCCGTGGCCCCCTGGGCCACCAGGTCGTCCACCGCCTCCTTCACGCCGTCGGCGCTGCGGCGGTAGAAGTTCTTCACCTGGATATAGCCCACGCCGCTCTCCAGCAGCTGGTACTCCACCGGGTCGGTCTCCAGCTGGGCGCGGGAGGCGGTAATTGTCCGCACGGTTCCGTCGGCCCCACGGACCTCCAGCTCCACGCTGGTACCCGCCTCACCCTGGATCAGATTGGCGCCGTCATAGCGGGCGTCTCCGGCCAGGGAGGTCCCGTCCACGGCGATGATGATGTCCCCCACCCGGAGGCCGGCCTGGTCGGCGGGACCGCCCTCCGTGACACCAATCACGGTAAGCCCCTCCTCATTGCTGTAGTTCACCGTCACACCGATACCGGTATACACGTTCTGGCGGCGTTGCTGGGTGGAGGCGTAGCTCTCCGGATCCAGGTAGTAGGACCAGCGGTCGTTCAGGCCGGACACCATGCCGTTCATGGCCGCGTCCACCACCTCGCTCTCCTCGTACTCCCCTACAAAGCGGGTGTTGATCAGGGCCAGGCCCTCCAGCAGGGTGAGGCCTTGGGGCCCGATGACCACCCATGCGGCCAGGGCCGTGCCGCCGAGGGCAACCGCCAGGGTGATTACCGCGGTCAGTATCAGGGCCAGCGGGGAAAAACGTTTTTTTCTCATTGAGATGCTTCCTTTCCGGGCAGAGATTGTACGGATACGCTGCAAAAACCGGGAGCAGGCGGGGATTCTCTCCCCCGCCCGCTCCCGTCATAAGCATATTCTCCGGTTATCAGGTATTGTACTGGCGATAGAAGGGCAGATCCGGCCAGTACTGCTCCGGGTCTACCCGGCTGCCGTTGACCCGGATCTCCAGATGCAGGTGGTTGCCGGTGGAGTTGCCGGTGGAGCCCACATAGCCGATGACATCGCCCTGGCTGACCACGTCGCCCGCGCTGGCCGCCCGGCTGCTCATATGGGCGTAGAGGCTGGTGGTGCCGTCGCCGTGGCTGATGACCACATAGTTGCCATAGGAGCTTCCATACTCCGAGATGGTGACCACGCCGCTCTTTACCGCCTTAATGGGTGTGCCGTAGGGCGCGGCGATGTCCGTGCCGGTATGGCTGTGGGGCCGGCCCGTGATGGGGTGAATCCGGTAACCAAAGGCTGAGGTCAGCGTCATGCAGCTGGTAGGCAGGGGGTAGAGCCAGCCGTTGCTGACGGTAAACTGAATCTGGTTCTGCCGAATCAGTTCCTCCAGCTCTGCCTCCCGCTGGGCAATCTCGTCGTTGACCCGGGCCTCCTCGGCGGCCTGCTCCTCCAGCAGGCGCTCATATTCGGCCACGTCGCTCTCCAGGTTCTTCAGCACCTGGGCGGCCTCCTCCACCTTGACGGCCTGGTCCGCCCGCTGCTGGTCCAGCAGCGTCTTCTGGTTGGCCTGCTCGGTGCGGGAGCTCTCCAGCGCGGTAAGGGCGTCGGCCACCGCCTGCCGGTCCGCCTTGAGCTGCTCAATCACCGCATTGTCGTAGTCCATCACGTCCTGGACGAAAACCATCTTGTCCAGCATGTCGGAAAAGCTGCTGGCATTGAAGAGGATGGCCCAGTAGGAGACCGTTCCGCCCTCCTCCATGGCCCGTACCCGCTGGCAGAAGAGATCATACTGTGCCTCTTCCTTGGCCTGGGCCTCGGCCAGGTTGGCGGTCTCCTGCTCAATGAGCTGATCGTAGTAGGCGATCATGCTCTCTGTATTGGCAATCTGCTGGTCAATGTAGGCCAGCTCCTGATCCCGGAGCTGCTTTTCCTGCATGGCCTTGTCCTTCTGGCCCTGGATCTCCTCCAGCTGGCTCTGGAGTTCCTCCTTCTTGCTCTCCACGTCGGAGGCGCTCCCCTTCAGAGCCTCGATCTGCTGCCGGAGCTCGTCCTCCGTCACGGCCCGGGCCGCGGGCATGGCCATGGTGAGGATGGGCAGGAGGAGAAGGACTACCATCACGCAGGCCAGAACCGCCATCAGGATTCTTCTGGCGTCCCATACCTTCTTCTTTCCCGTCTTCTGGTTTTGCTGTTTCTGTGCCATGAGTATCTCCTTTTTCTGTCCTACACCTGCAGGAACTTACCGATGGCCACCATGCTGCCGCCCACACCCACTGCCAGGCCGGTGCCGCAGAAGATACCGAACACCTTCAGCGCCATGGTTTCGAAGGGAATGATGTTGATGAGCTGGATGGTATCGGACGTCTCAATCGCCTGTCCAATCAGGCTGTACACGCCCCACTGGAGGAGAAAGGCCGCCACCGCGCCCACAAGGCCCAGGATCATGCCCTCAAACACAAAGGGCCAGCGCACGAAGCCGTTGGTGGCGCCGCACATCTTCATGATGGCAATCTCGTTGCGCCGGGTGAAGGTGCCCAGCTTGATGGTATTGGCGATGATGAACAGGGACATGACCACCAGCATGACCACCAGAATAATGGCGACGCCGCTGGCCACATTGCTCACCACCACAAAGCCCTGGGCAATCTCCGGGATGGCCTGGATATTCGCCACGCCGGGCACCGCCCGCACCGCCTCCACAGTGGCGGAGAACTGCTCAATGTCCCTGACCTTGATGCTGTACCGGTCCCGGAACACATCGTCAGGCAGCTCCAGGAACAGCTCCGCGTCCTCTCCGCTGGCGTACTGCTCCACATAGTCTTCCTTGGCGGTCTCTTTGCTGATAAACTGGACCGACGCCACATTGGGCACCGCCTCCAGCGTGCTCTGAAGGGCAGCCGCCTCTTCCTCCGGGATGGTCTCATCCACATAGGCCAGGAATTCGTTGTCCCGCTCCAGCTCCCCCAGCATATTGCCCACGTTGACGGCCACCAGGGAGAAGGAGCCCATAATCAGAAGGCAGGCCACAATCATACATACGGCGGCAAAGGACATGAGACCGTGGGTAAAGATGTTGTGGAATCCCTCCGAGAGAAAATAGCTGAAATTAAAATGTTGTCTCATTGTTGTAATACCCGCCTGTCTCGTCGCTGATAATCCTGCCGCTCTCAATGGCCACCACCCGCTTGGAGAAGCGGTTGACCAGCTCCTTTTCGTGAGTAACCACCAGCATGGTCGTGCCCAGCTCGTTGATGCGCTCCAGCAGCATCATGATCTCCAGAGAGCGCTGGGGGTCCAGGTTGCCGGTGGGCTCGTCGGCAATGATCATGCTGGGGTTGTTGACCAGCGCCCGGGCGATGGCCACCCGCTGCTGCTCGCCGCCTGAGAGCTGATTGGGGCACATGTCCTTCTTTTTGGACAGGCCCACCAGGTCCAGCACATAGGGGATCCGCTTGCGGATTTCCCGGGAGGATGCCCCCACCACCCGCATGGCAAAGGTCAGGTTCTCCGCCACCGTCTTTTTTTCGATGAGCCTGAAATCCTGAAAGATGACCCCCAGGGTGCGCCGCAGATAGGGCACCTGGTTTGGGCGGATGGTGTTCAGATTATAGCCGTTTACCATCAGACGTCCGTCCGTGGGGGCCACCTCGGCCGTCAGCAACTTAATGATAGTGGACTTGCCGGAGCCGGACGGCCCCACCAGAAAGGCAAACTCCCCGTCGTCAATCCGCAGATTGATCCCCTTCAGTGCCTTTGTACCGTTATCATAGGTCTTATAGATGTCGATGAGTCGAATCATAGCTACCTCGTCTGCCTGATAGTTATCATGCGTATCAATACATATCCGTTCAACCGCATATAGGGGACGCCGGTACCGGCGTCCCCTCAGCGTGTTGAAAAGCCTCGGCTAAAAAGCGCCTGTATGAGATGGCAGGGGAGCGCGAGGGGGCAGCCGCCCACCTCGCGTGGAATCGAATGCCCCGCAAAGCCTTGCTGCGCAAGGCTTGCGGCGAGCGGAGCGAGGACTTTTACGCCACTGTACGGCGTAAAAGCAACGGCATTTTTGCAGGCAGCCCAAAAAGCCCTTGACTTTTTTGGCTGCCTGGCAGGACGCCGGTACCGGCGTCCCCTATACGGTTGTCATGTTCAGGACTCAATGCCCCTGGAGATCAGGTACTTCTTAACCATGAGGGCCACCTTGAAGGTGATGGCGTCGTCAAACTCCCGCAGGTCCAGGCCGGTCAGCTTTTTGATCTTCTCCAGGCGGTACACCAGGGTGTTCCGGTGGACAAAGAGCTTCCGGGCCGTCTCCGACACGTTCAGGTTGTTCTCAAAGAACTTGTTAATGGTGAACAGGGTCTCCTGATCCAGGGCGTCAATGGGGTTCTTCTTAAAGACCTCCTGGAGGAACATCTCGCACAGGGTGGTGGGCAGCTGGTAGATCAGGCGGCCGATGCCCAGGTTCTCGTAGTTGATAATGCTCTTCTCAGTGTCAAACACCTTACCCACGTCGATGGCCACCTGGGCCTCCTTGTAGGCCCGGGCCAGATCCCGGATGTGGCTGACGATGGTGCCGATGCCGATGACCGCCTTTATGTTGAGCTCCTCAGCCAGGGCGTCCTCGATCTGCTTGGCCACCTTGTACAGGTCCTTGCCCTCGGTGGTGTCGGACAGCTGCTTGATGAGAGCCACGTCGGTCTCACTGATGGAGAGGACGAAGTCCACCTGCTTCTCCGGGAACAGAGACTGGACCACGTCGATGGCGCCCACATCGGTGGAGCCCACCTGGCGGATCAGGAACACGGCGCGGGGCACCTCCGAGACAAAGTGCAACTCCTTGGCCCGGACATAGATATCTCCCAAAAGGATGTTATCGGAGATAATGTTCTTGACAAAGGTTGCCTTGTCATGCTTTTCCTCATAGTAGGTCTTGGCCCCGTTGAGGGCCACGGCAGCCATGGCGCAGATAAGCCGGGCGTGGTCATCCTCGCCGCGGACAAACACGGCGTAGTCAAACTGGGCGCCCCAGCCGCTCAGGGGCTTGAAGGTCTTGCCTTCAAAGGTGGCAATGTCGTTTCCCGCGGCATTGATGATCTCCACTGCGCCGGGCCAACGCTCTCCAATATTCGTCAGCTCATTGCAGGCTACCACCGTTCCCTCGGAATCGATGACGCCAATGGCTCTGTCTGAGCTCTCCTTCATCTGTAATACGACGCTCTGAAAAATCCTGCTGGACATAGGCGACAGCCTCCCTCAAACTCTATTATCATGGGAACGCACATTTTCCTTTACAGTATAGCGGATTTTTTTGTGCATTTCAATAGGAAACGCAAAATTTTTTGTGAAAATTGCCGAACTGGGTCTGCCGCTTCCTAACTTCATGACAATATCAGGAAAATTTTTCTGTTTTTTCGCCGTTTTCAGCATTTATCCGGCAATTTTTTTGTGGATTCTCCGTCCAGGCTCCCCCGGCGGACCGCAGCTGTGTCAGCTCCTCTTCCTCCAGCGGACGCCACTGGCCCTTCTCCAGGGTCTGGTCCAGCACCAGCGGCCCCATGGTAAGCCGCTTCAGATAGCGCACCGGCTTGCCCCGGGCCGCCAGCATCCGCTTAATCTGGTGGTACTTCCCCTCCCGAAGGGTCACCAGCGCCTCGTCCGGGGCCTCCAGCAGCGCCAGCCCGGCGGGCAGGCAGACCAGCCCGTCCCCCAGCGTCATGCCGCTCTGAAAGGCCTCCACATCCGACTGGTCCAGCCGCCCCTCTACCCGGACAAAATAGGTCTTGTCCACGTGTTTTCGCGGCGAGAGCAGGTCGTGGGCCAGGGCTCCGTCGTTGGTCAGCAGCAGCAGCCCCTCGGTATCCCGGTCCAGCCGCCCGGCCGGAAACAGCCCGATTTTTCGCAGGTGCTCCGGCAGCAGATCCAGCACCGTGGCCTGTCTGGGGTCCTCCGTGGCCGACACCAGCCCGGCCGGCTTGTGCAGCATCAGATAAGTATATCGCTCGCAGAGTACGCTCTGACCGTCCACCAGCAGAGTCAAGTCCTCTCTGCGGTACTTCTCCTCCGGGCTGCGGGCGGCCATGCCGTTGACCGTCACTCGCCCGGCCCGCACCAGCTCCTTTACCTCCCGCCGGGACCAGCGCCCTGTGGAGGCCAGAATTTTATCCAGCCGCTCCATATTGTCCTCTCCTGTCCGTGTGATTCGCCGCCCTTTTCTGGCATAACTTCCGCCCCGCCCACATATGGATTACCACGACATAAAACGGAGGGAGCGTTGCGCTGTGTTTATCTTTACCGCCAAAGTGGACCGCAGAAAGCTCACCGCCGCGGCAGTGGCCGGGGTGGTGCTCTGCGGCGCGCTGGTGGCCCTGTTCGTCCTCCTGGGCGGGAGAGGGACGGCAGTCTCCGCGCTGGCAGACCCCAATGGAGTTCGAACCAACGGGGACAGGGTCGCCTATCTGGAGCAGTACGGCTGGACCGTGGACCCGGAGCCCGCCGCAGTGGAGGAGCTCCTGATCCCCGAAACCTTTGACGAAACCTATACCCAGTACCTGGAGCTCCAGTCCAGCCAGGGCTTTGATTTAACCAAATACTGTGGAAAACGGGTCAAACGCTACGCCTACACCATCACCAACTATCCAACCGGTGAAACCGGCGTCCAGGCCGGGCTTCTGGTCTACAAAAATACCGTCATCGGCGGCGAGGTTCTCTCCAGCCAGCTGGACGGCTTTATCCATGGTCTGGCGCTTCCCCAGTCCTGAGGAAGCGCCGGACGCCGCAGCGCCGCGCACATGAAAACGCCCGGCGCTCTTTTCTTTTCCCTCAGTGCCCCTGCAAAGCCCCCTGGCACCGGTACAAAAACACCATAAATATCAGCCGTCCCGCCAGCTGCAGCACCAGATAAACTGCTACTGATGCCAGCAGCATTTTACTGTTTGCAAAAAATAAAGCCGCACAGCCGGAGATGATGCCGCCCACGCCGCACAGGATGCACAGCCGCCAGGACAGTTCTCCTCTTCCGGAGTCCGCCTCTCCATCCCGCTCCGCCACCAGGCCGTTGGACAGGCGGCAGACAATCATAATCCCCGCCAGCTCCATCAGCTGCCGGAACACTGCCAGGGCGAAAATTAGAATGGAGTTGTCCACAATCAGCGCAGCCAGCAGCCCGGCTACGGCGCCCAGCCGGGCGCACCATATAGCCCGGCGGTAGCCGCTCTCCGCAATGGAGGATGCTGTCAGCCCCACAAACACCATGAAAAATGCAGCAAGACATATAATGGCAGAGAGTACGCGCAGCGGCATCAGTCCAAGAACCAGCCCCGTGGTATTCAGCAGTACATAGGCCGCAGACAGGCATACACCAAAAAATATCTTTATCAGCCCCTGTCCGGCCGCGGAAAACTGCTTCTCCATGGGTAACCGCCTCCTGTGTCTTCTTCTACTCCCGCTTCATGTGGACGTTCAGATGGTTATAGGTCATCTCGATTCCGTTCTTGTCAAAGGCAGCCTTTACCTGCTCCAACAGGTCGGAATAGAGGTCCCAGTAGTCGTCGGTGGCGCACCACACCCGCACGGCATACTCGATGGAGCTGTCCTTATAGGCCGAAACCCGTGCGAAAGGCGCCGGATCCAGCAGAGCCTTGGGATGGCTGCGGATAACCGACTGAATGGTCTCCTTTACCAGTTCTACCGGCGCGTCATAAGCAGTATTGAACTTCAAATCCACCCGGCGCCGCTCTTCTGCGGTGTAATTGGTAATCTTGGCAGAGGAGATCTGGCCGTTGGGGATCATGACAATCTTGTTGTCATAGGTCCTGATCTTGGTGTACACCAGCCCGATTTCACTCACGGTTCCGCTGATGCTCTCCGTTTCAATATAGTCTCCGGCCTTGAAGGGTGTGGACACCAGCACCTGAATACCTCCCGCCAGATTGGAGAGCGTACCCTGGATAGCAAGGGAGACTGCCAGACCAATGACGGAGAGCAGTGCGATGAGCGAGGTAACCTCTATCCCGATATATCCAAGGATAATGGTTATGGTCAAAAACCAGAGCAGTATCTTGACCACTGACTTGATAAATGTATGGAGCCCCTTTTCGATGTTCAGCCGGTTCAGCGCCCGGTTCAGCACCGACATCAGCAGCTTCATAACGATCAGGCATACCGCCAGAAGGAGCGCCACATAGAGCACCCGCCGCCAGAGATCCGGCACCTGAAAAAACTTTGTAAAGGCATCCACTACCTGTTCGGAATCCGCGCCTACAGCCGCGTCCACACTCGTGCTGCTGTCCACCGCCTGCCGCCCCCCCCTCATAGATTTCAGACAAGAGCCCCCAGCAATGCCGTTCCAGATATCAGGCAGGCCTTGTATAACGGCATTATTATACAACATTCACCTTCCAATGTGAAGTGCATCCTGCATTTTCCACGTATAGTCCCACGTTATTCGAATTTTTCCCTGCGTATTGACAAAAAAGAGAGGCTTTATCCAAAATGGATAAAGCCTCTCAGGCTGTCGAAAAAGTCCTTGGACTTTTTCGACAGCCTTCAAAAATGCCGTTACTTTCGCGCCGCATAGCGGCGCAAAAGTCCCCGCTCCGCTCCCCGGAAGCCTTGCCCAGCAAAGCTTCCGGGGCATTCGATTCCACGCGAGGCGGGCGGCTGCCCCCTCGCGCTCCCCCGCCCCAGCCCAGGCGAATTCTGTTCAACCAAGGTTTTTCGACATGCAGAGAGGCTTTATCCAAAATGGATAAAGCCTCTCTGAAAGCGCACATCAGTTGTGTGTCAGGACCTCAATTACTCGTTGATGTCGATGACAACGCCGGAACCGACGGTACGGCCGCCCTCGCGGATAGCGAAGCGCAGGCCCTTCTCGATGGCGATGGGGGTGATCAGCTCCACGTCCATGTCGACGTTATCGCCGGGCATGCACATCTCAGTGCCCTCGGGCAGGGTGATGATGCCGGTCACGTCGGTGGTACGGAAGTAGAACTGGGGACGATAGTTGTTGAAGAAG
>CAJFTA010000074.1 GCA_904419835.1 uncultured Pseudoflavonifractor sp.
CCGGCGGCGACGCGGTGACCGGCGCGGCCACCGTCATCCTGGCCATGGGCGCGGGCAAGAAGGGCGCCGAGCAGATCCACGCCTACCTCTCCAAGTAAGAGAGACCGTACATAAGAAGGGGCAGGGCCGCAGCTGCGGCCCTGCCCCTTACCTGTCCACGAACACATACTTTCTGGGTAGTAGCTATCTCAATGGTGCGTACTTGCAATCAGGGATGGAATTGTTATAAAGTATATGATAAGAATCCTGCAAGGAGGACGAGCACATGAAAATTCTGATGGTAAACGGGAGCGCCAACCAGCGCGGCTGCACCTACACCGCCCTCAGCGAGATTGGCGCGGCGGCCCAGGAGCTGGGCGCGGAGTGGGAAATTTTCCAGCTGGGCGGCCAGCCCATGCGGGACTGCATCGGCTGCGGTCAGTGCAGAGGAAAGGGCAAGTGCGTCTTTGCCGACGGCGGCGTAAACGAGTTCCTGGAAAAGGCGCAGAAGGCGGACGGCTTTGTGTTCGGGACGCCGGTCTATTACGCCCACCCCAGCGGCCGTCTCCTGAGCTTCCTGGACCGGGCGTTCTACGCCAGCTCGGGCAGCAAATCTCCTTTTGTCGGAAAACCTGGCGCGGCGGTGGCGTCCGCCCGGCGGGCCGGGACCACCGCCTCCCTGGACGCGGTGAACAAGTACTTCGGCATTACCTCCATGCCTGTGGTGTCCGGTACCTACTGGAACATGGTCCACGGCCACACGCCGGAGGAGGTGAGACAGGACCTGGAGGGCCTTCAGACCATGTGAAACATCGGCCGGAACATGGTTTGGATGATTGAGCGGCTCAAGGAGGCGCCCATGCCGCAGCAGGAGCGGGGCGTATTCACCAATTTTATCCGTCCCGCCGGACAGTAAAAACGAGCTATATAAGAGACCGCGCCGGGCATATTGCCCGGCGCGGTCCTGTTTTCAGGCGCTTACCAGTTGAACCAGCCGCCGCTGTCCCGGGCGTCCAGCACCTCCAGGGCGCCCAGAATCATCTCAGCCGCGTCGGCCCGGGTGAGCGTGTCGTTAAGCTCCAGGGTGCCGGTGCTGCCGGCCGAGAGTACGCCGCAGCTCTCCAGGTTGGCGGCGGACTGGACTGCCCAGGCGGGGGCCAGTTCGTCCACCGAGGCCGTGGTCTCGGCAACATCGGACACCTGAAGGGCCCGATCCAGCAGGACGGCGGCCTCTGCCCGGGTGATGGTGTCCTCCGCGTTGAAGACAATGCGGCCCGCCTCATCGGCGGCGCCCTGGACCACCCCCGCCTTCAGGGCGGAGGCGGCGTAGCCCTTGGCCCAGGTGGGGATGGCGGCGTCGTCGGCAAAGCCGGTGGTGGTCACATCCTCCAGGGCGTCCAGACCGGCGGCCTTCATGGTCATGGTGAGAAATTCGCTGCGGGACACGGGGATGTCGGGGTTGAAGAAGTATTCTCCGCCCATGCACTCGCCCACAAAGATGCTCTCCTCGGCCAGACGGATGGCCGCCTTGCAGGCCGGCACGCCGTCCATGTCCGCGTAGGTCACCTTGGTGGCGGCCTTTTCAATCTTCACCTTTACCGTGGCCGGAGCGGAGGTGTTGCCCACCGCGTCCACCGCCACATAGGTGAAGGAGTCCTTGCCGGTCTTGTTCTCATAGGGCGTGTAAATGAACTCGTTGGAGCCGTCCTCCGGCATGGTGACGGCGCCCCGGGCGGGCTTGTCCACCAGCTGGAAGGTGAGCAGGTCGCCCTCCGGGTCGGTGGCGGAAAAGCGGGCGGTGATGGCCACGTTTTTATAGGTGCACAGCTCCAGATTTTCCGCGATGGGGGCGCTGTTGGCCTCGCTGAGCAGGTGGAGGCCCACCTCCACCGGGCTGCCGGAGGTGCCGTCGGAGAACACGGGGGTGAAGGTAAAGCTGGCGGATGTGGCGGCGGAGGCGGTCAGGGGCTGGAAGGCCAGGCCGGATACCGCGGTCATGGCCACCACATCCCCGGCGTTCAGGGGCTGGCCGCCCAGGGTCAGGATGCCGGCGGCCTGGTCGGGCAGGGTGGAGATGACGATGGCGTCCAGGCCGCCGCCGCTCTGGACCACGAAGTCTCCGGCGGAGAAGGTAATGGCGCTGCCGGCGGGGCCATTTTTGGAGAAGGCGGCCACCGACGGCGCTTCCGCCTCCTCACCAAAGCCGAACAGGGCATAGGTGGGGAGGGCGAAGGTAAGGAGCAGGACTGTCAGGGTGATCAGGGGAAGGGAGCGGCGCAGGAATGCACGATGCTTCACGAAAAAAGACCTCCTTGGTAAATGGATGGAAACTGGATTCAGACTTATTCTTTACCAACGGAGAGAGATTATGCTAATATCTCGGAATAACCGAAAAGAAAATGGGCGGCCCGCCGGTATCTCCGGCAGGCCGCCCGTCAGCGGTCAAAAAATCTCAGTTGAAAAGAATCCGCCTGAGCCGGGGCGGGGGAGCTCGAGGGGGCGGCCGCCCGCCTCGAATGAAATCGAATGTCCCGTAAGCCTTGCGCGGCAAGGCTTACGGCGAGCGGAGCGAGGACTTTTGCGCCGCTGTGCGGCGTGAAAGTAACGGCATTTTGTCAAGCTGTCAAAAAGTCTTTGACTTTTTGACAGCTTGACGGGCGGCCCGCCGGTATCTCCGGCAGGCCGCCCGTTTCTGATGGAAGGGCCGTGGCTCAGCCCTTTTTGTTCTTCTTGTAGAGGAGGTTGAGCCCCTTGAGGAGCAGATTTTTCTCCAGCCTGATCTCCCGTCTGCACAGGGGCACCACAAACTGGGCGATGCCGCCGGTAGCCACCACGGTGGTTGGCTTGCCCAGCTCCTCCTCAATGCGGTCCAGCATGCCGTCCAGCATGGCGGCGGCGCCGTACATGATGCCGCTGCGCATGCACTCCACGGTGTTCTTGCCGATGACCCGGCGGGGCCTGTCCAGCTGGATGCCGGGCAGCTGGGCGGCGTGGCTGGACAGAGCTTCGGCAGAGACCCGGACGCCGGGGATGATGCAGCCGCCCAGGTAGGTATTGCCGCAGTCCACCACCTCGATGGTGGTGGCGGTGCCCATATCCACCAGGGTGAGGGGCGGGGCATACTGCTGGAGGGCGGCCACGGCGATGACGATGCGGTCGCTGCCCACCGAGCTGGGGTCGTCCATACGGATGTTCAGCCCGGTCTTAATGCCGGGCCCCACCACCATAGGGGTAAGGCCAGTCAGCTTGACAAGTCCTGTGCGCACAGAGTTGAACACCGGAGGCACCACCGAGGAGATGATGCAGTCCTCCACCTGGGAGAGGGGCACGCCGAAAAAGTCCAGCAGGTTCTTGATCTCCACGCCGTACTGGTCGGAGGTCTTGATGTGGTCGGTGGCGATGCGGGCCTCAAACCGGATCTGGTCGTGCTCGATGCCGCCGATGACGATGTTGCTGTTTCCAATATCAATGGCCAGAAGCATGGGTTTCGCCTCCTAAAACAGTAGTGGCGCTCAGGCCGCCTGGAGCCGGGGCTTGGCGAACCGGAGCAGATTTTTCCCGATGACCGCTACCAGGACAGTGGACACAATGGCCTCGGGGATGCCGTTGGCCAGAACGGTGGTGAGAATCAAACCGGAGACCGCCTCCAGGGCCACCTCCTTGGCCTGGGCGTACTGCTGGGTAAAGAGCAGGAAGATGCTGCCCATGACGGTCACCGTGTTGACCATGGAGCCGGTAAAGCCCACGATGGACAGGGCGGTCCAGCTGTTCATTCTGGTGCGGGACAGGGCTCTCCACAGCCAGCCCGCCGCCACGCCGATGAGAATCCGGCAGCCCACCGCCACCCACAGGGCCTTGACCGCTCCGGACAGGCCGGTGGTGCTCATGAAGGGGGAGAAGGCGAAGGAGGTGAGGGCCGGGGTAAAGGTGTTGATGATGACGGAGCAGACGCCGAACACGCCGCCCAGGATGCCGCCCGCCAGGGGCCCGAAGAGAATGGCGCCCAGGATAACAGGGATGTGGACGGTGGTGGCCTTGGTGACCACCAGGGGGATCATGCCCAGGGGGGTGTTGGCCAGCAGCACGACAATGGCCGCCATCATGGCCACGCCGGCCATCCATCTGGCGTCTTTCCTGCGGTTTTTCATATTCAATTACCTCCTGCTGTCGCTCCTCTCAAGGAGGATGCAACGCAATGTTGAAGCACGCCGGCGGCGTGCTTTCCAGTCTGTTATTATACCGGACCGGGGGACGCTTTACAAGAGAAAACTGCCCGTCTCACGCCGCAGGCGGAGAGAAAAGGGTGCTTTACAAGGGCGGATTTCTGTGTCATAATGCCAGAGGAGGCCCTGACGGCCTCCATATTTCACGAAAAATGAGGGTTATGTATGCTGCAGGGAAAGACGGTTCTTCTGGGGGTAACGGGCGGCATCGCCGCCTACAAGGCGGCGGCGCTGGCCTCGGCGCTGGTGAAGCAGCACTGCTGCGTGGAGGTCATCATGACCGCCCACGCCACCGAGTTCATCACCCCGCTGACCTTTGAAGAGCTGACGGGGAACCGGACCATGGTGGACACCTTTGACCGGAATTTTGTCCACCAGGTGGAGCACGTCTCCCTGGCCCGCCGCACCGACCTGGTGCTGGTGGCCCCGGCCACGGCCAATGTGTGCGCCAAGCTGGCCCACGGCCTGGCCGACGACATGCTCACCACCACGGTGCTGGCCTGCAAGTGCCCCAAGCTCATCGCCCCTGCCATGAACACCAATATGCTTGAAAATCCGGTGACCCAGGACAACCTGGACATCCTGCGCCGGTATGGCTGGGAGGTCATCCAGCCCGCCTCCGGCCGCCTGGCCTGCGGGGACGTGGGGGCGGGCAAGCTGCCCGAGCCGGGGCAGCTGCTCCAGCACATCCTGCGCCGCCTGGCCCTGCCCCACGACCTGGAGGGGAAGCGGGTGCTGGTGACGGCGGGCCCCACCCGGGAGGCCCTGGACCCGGTGCGCTATCTCACCAACCACTCCACCGGCAAGATGGGCTACGCCCTGGCCAGGATGGCCATGCTGCGGGGGGCGGAGGTGACACTTATCTCCGGCCCCACCGCCATTGACCCGCCGCCCTTTGTGGAGGTGGTGCCGGTGGTGTCGGCGGCCGACATGTTCGAGGCGGTGGCGGAGCGCAGCCCACACGCCGACTGGATTTTCAAGTCCGCCGCCGTGGCCGACTACACCCCGGCGGAGTACAGCGGCGACAAGGTGAAGAAGCAGGCGGGGGACATGAGCATCCCTCTCACCCGCACCCGGGACATTCTGCAGTACCTGGGGGACCACCGGCGGCCGGGCCAGTTTATCTGCGGCTTCTCCATGGAGACCAGGGACCTGCTGGAAAACAGCCGGGCCAAGCTGGAGAAGAAGCACGTGGACATGATCTGCGCCAACAACCTGAAGGTGGCGGGGGCAGGCTTCGGGGTGGACACCAACGTCATCACCCTCATCACCGCCGGGGGCGCGGAGGAGCTGCCCCTGATGAGCAAGGAGGAGGCGGCCAACCGGATTCTGGACGCAGCCAAGGCCCATGAAAAGACTGAACAGGAATAATACTTTACAGATATTGAAAAACAAAAAAGGGTTTCATCCGCCTGGCGGATGAAACCCTTTTTGCATACGGTTATGATTGCAGGTTGCTCCGGTCGGACAGCCAGCTGGGCAGGGAGCGCATTTTGATGCTGGAGACCAGGCCCATGGCGGCGTACATGGTGACGATAGAGGAGCCTCCGTAGCTGATAAAGGGGAGGGTCAGACCCACCACGGGGAAGATATACAGGCACATGCCCACGTTGACCGCCACCTGGGCCAGCAGCATACCGGCAAAGCCCATGGCAATAAGGGCGGACTGGAGGCTGCGGGCCCGTTTTGCCACCCAGATGCACCGGAGAATGATGAGGGACAGGAGCAGCAGCAGGAGCACGCAGCCAACCAGGCCGAACTCCTCGCCGCAGACGGCGAAAATCTCGTCGGTCTCACGGGCAGGGAGGGAGGACTTGGATTGGCTCTGGGTCTGGGGGCCGTTGAGGTATCCCATGCCAGTAAGCCCGCCGCTGCCGATGGCCATAATGCTGCGGGTCTGCTGCCAGCCGGTGCCCTGGGTCTGCTCGTACAGGGTCTCCTCGTTGCCGGTCAGGTGGTCGATGACCACGGTAAAGCGCTGGAAGCGGTAGTCGTCGCTGACGTGGGGCCAGATGAGCACCACCGCCGCAACACACACCACAATGGCCAGCACAAACCACCGCTTCTTCACGCCGCCCGCCCAGGCCACCACCACAAAGATAAACAGGTAGGTGAGCACCATGCCGAAGTCGCCGGAGGAAACTGCAATCAGGCCCGACATCACCAGGGTGTGCCCGGCGATCTGAAAGACGGACGTGGGCCGGGACAGGCCCCGCTCCCGGAGCTTGACGCACTGCCAGGCCAGCAGGAGCACAAAGGAGAGCTTGACAATCTCGGCCGGCTGAATGTTGAAGGGAACGCCGGGGATATGAATCCAACTCCGGTTTCCGTTGACCTCCACGCCCAGAGGGGTGCGGGTGAGGAGGACGAACACGGCGTTGAAGGCGAGAAGGAATTTCCAGGATTTTTCTGTTATCAGCTCCACATCCACAGAGGAGATAAAGATATACACCGCAATCCCCAGCACAATGGCCACGGATTGGATGATCATGTTCCGGTAGCCGCCGATATACCGGGTGGCGCTGTAAATCAGCACCAGTCCGTAGCCGGAGGCGGCGATGCAAAGGGTGAGCAGCAGAAGATCTCCCTTTCGGAAGAACTCACGCAGGGAGTCGGTAAGCCAGGACAAGAGGGGGCCTCCTTTCGGGCGAATGGGATAGCATCCAGCGCATCAAAAAACGCATTTTTGCAGGCGGCCAAAAGGTCCCCGGACTTTTTTGACCGCCTGAGAACCAACCTATTCTACCATCTTTTTTAAAAAGCGTAAACAAGTTTTGCGCACTGTTCACACATATGTTATAATGACCCACAGAAGCAAGGCTGCCGGAGAGGCTGAGAAGCCGCTCCGGCGGGAATCCGAGGTGTGATATGGAATATGTTTCAAATTCCCCGGCGGAGACCGAGGCCCTGGGAGCGGCCCTGGCGGGCAGGCTGAAGCCGGGGGCGGTGGTGGCCTTCAGCGGGGACCTGGGAGCGGGCAAGACCGCCTTTGTCCGGGGGATGGCCCGGGGCCTGGGCATCCCTGAGCGGGTGACCAGCCCCACCTTCACCATTGTCAACGAGTACGAGGGGGGCCGCCTTCCCCTCTTCCACTTTGACATGTACCGTCTGAGCAGCTCTGACGAGCTGTTCGACATCGGCTGGGAGGACTATCTGGTCCGGGGGGGCGTGTGCGCCGTGGAGTGGAGCGAGAACGTCTCCGACGCCCTGGAGGGGGACTGCATCCGGGTGGACATCCGCCGGGGCGCCCACGACAATCAGCGGCTGATTCGCATTGAAGGAGGGGACGCGGCGTGAAGATACTGGCGCTGGAGACCTCGGCGGTGGCCTGCTCGGTGGCCCTGTGCGAGGACGAGAAGCTGCTGGCCCAGTCCTTCCAGAACAACGGACTGACCCACAGCGTCACCCTGATGCCCATGTGCCAGGCCATGCTGGCCGGGTGCGGCGTGAAGCTGGAGGATGTGGACGTGGTGGCTGTGGCGGCGGGGCCCGGGTCCTTCACCGGCCTGCGCATCGGCGTGGCGGCGGCCAAGGGCCTGGCCTGGCCGGGTGACAAGCCCTGCGCCGGGGTGTCCACCCTGGAGGCCATGGCCTGGACGGTGGCCCACATGGAGGGCGCGGAGATCTGCGCCGTCATGGACGCCCGCCGGAACCAGGTGTACAACGCCCGCTTCGCCGCCGTGGACGGCGTGCCGGTGCGCCTCACCCCGGACCGGGCCATCAGCCTGGCAGAGCTGGGGGAGGAGCTGAAAAACAGCGGGAAGCCGCAAATAATAGTTGGAGACGGCGCCTGGTTATGCTATAATAATTTGAACGGGTGTGGGCCGGAGCTCCGTATGGCGCCGCCCCATCTGCGGCTTCAGACGGCGTGGGGCGTGGCCCGGGCCGCCCTGGAGCAGGCCCGGGCGGGCGCGCTGACCACGGCCCGGGATCTGGCGCCCGATTATCACCGCCTCTCTCAGGCGGAGCGGGAGCGGCTGGAACGGGAACATACGCAGGGGCGCGGGGAGACAGCCGCGCCCACGAAATAAACAGACAAAGGGGACGTTGACGATGGAAAAGATGGACAAGGTACATGTGCTGGACCACCCTCTTCTGCAGCATAAGCTGAGCATTCTGCGCGACGAGCGCACCGGCGTGAAGGACTTCCGTGAAGTGGTGTCTGAGATCGCCACCCTGATGTGCTATGAGGCCACCCGGGACCTGCCGCTGGAGGAGGTGGAGATCAAGACCCCCGTGTCCACCGGCAAGTTCAAGGTGCTCTCCGGCAAGAAGCTGGCCATTGTGCCTGTGCTCCGGGCCGGCCTGGGCATGGTGGACGGTATTCTCACCCTGATCCCCTCCGCCAAGGTGGGCCACATCGGCCTGTACCGGGACCCCCAGACCCTGGAGCCTGTGGAGTACTACTGCAAGATGCCCAACGACATCTCCGAGCGGGACGTCATCATTCTGGACCCCATGCTGGCCACCGGCGGATCCGCCTCCGCCGCCATCCAGTTTATCAAGAACTACGGCGTCAAGCACATCAAGCTGATGAACATCATCGCCGCGCCCGAGGGCATCGAGCGGGTGCACAAGGACCATCCCGACGTGGACATCTACTGCGCCGCCGTGGACGAGAAGCTCAATGACCACGGCTATATCGTCCCCGGCCTGGGCGACGCCGGCGACCGTATCTTCGGCACGAAGTAAGTTTTCCTTCGGCGTCGCCCGGCACCGCGCCTTTTGGCGCGTCCAAGGGTTTTGCCACAGGCAAAACTCTTGCCGCAGGGGCAATTCATTTGCCCCGAGGATGTTAAGATTGGTGTCCCCGGCCGGCATCAGCCGGCTGGGGCTGACGCCGGCGACCGTATCTTCGGCACCAAGTAAGCGCCTATACAGCTTCACAGCGATACAGAGACATCATACAGAGGCCCTCCGGCGTTTGGCCGGAGGGCCTCTCAGCGTGTCGAAAAACCTCCCCGAAGAGGAAGCCTCGCAGAGTTCCGTCATCCGCAGATGACGGAATCAAATGAAAATCCGTCATTTTCGGGGACAT
>CAJFTA010000075.1 GCA_904419835.1 uncultured Pseudoflavonifractor sp.
CAAAAGTCCTCGCTCCGCTCGCCGCAAGCCTTGCACGGCAAGGCATTGCGGGGCATTCGATTCCACGCGAGGCGGGCGGCTGCCCCCTCGCGCTCCCCCGCCCCGGCGCAGGCGAATTCTGTTCAATCGAAGTTTTTTGACACGCTGAAGCGGGCCCCGAAGGGCCCGCCCGTGCCGCTGTCCGGCGGGAGAGGACGGCTCAGCAGCAGCCGCAGCCGTCGTTGCAGCCGCAGTTGTTGCCGCAGCCGCAATTGCCGCCGCAGGAGCTGCCGCCCCAGCTGCCGCCGCAGCAGCAGCACAGAAGGATGATAATCAGGATGATCCACAGGCAGCTGCCGCCGCCCATACCGTTGTTACCACAGCACATGTAGATATTCACCTCACATTATTCTGAGGAACCGGGGGCTCAGGCCGCCGTTCCCTTCACGCCCCATACTATGTAGGGGCGTGATCCGTGGTGACAGGAGGGCGTTTGATTTTTTCTTGTGCAATGGATAGGAGTTGAAGCAATGTCTCACTACGAAGGACGGCGGGAGGTGCCCCGCCGCCAGACCCATGAGGGCGGCGGAAGCGCCGCGCCGCGGAGGGAGAGCAGCCGGAGGCCCCGCCGCCGGCTGGGCGCCTGGGGCGCGCTGCTCTATGTGGTGCTGGTGATCGGTATTTCGGCGCTGCTGGCGGGCCTGGGCTGGATTTGGGCCAGCGATGTTCTGGCGCTGAACAAGGCCGAGGTCACCGCCACCATCACCCTGCCCGACGATATATTCACCTACACCGAGACCACCAACGAGGAGGGGGAGACCGTCACTGTCTCCAGCGCCGACGTGGGCTATGTGGCCGACCAGCTGGAGCAGAACGGTATTATTGAGTACAAGTGGCTCTTCCAGCTCTTCTGCGGCTTTACCGGCGGCAAGGAAAAGATGACGGCAGGCACCTACACCCTCAGCACCACCATGGATTACAGCGCCATCATCCGCAATCTGAGCGCCAAGTCCTCTGCCCGCACGGAGGTGACGGTGGTCATCCCCGAGGGCTCCACGCTGACGCAGATCTTTGAGATCCTGGAGGAAAACGGCGTGGCCACGGTAGAGGAGCTGACCGATACTGCGGCAAACCACGATTTCAAGTTCTCCTTCCTCAAGGATGTCCTGCCCCTGGGCGAGGCCACCCGGCTGGAGGGCTACCTGTTCCCGGACACCTATATCTTCTACCAGAATATGGACCCGGTGCAGGCGCTGAACAAGATGATCCTCCGGTTTGACGAGGTCTTTACCGAGGAGATGCGGGAGGAGGCGGCGGCCAATGGCCAGAGCATCCACGACATCGTCACCATCGCCTCCATGATTGAGAAGGAGACCACCGGCAACGACCAGACCGACATCGCCGAGGTCATCTACAACCGGCTCTACAACCCCACCTCGGAGACGGCGGGCTACCTGAACATCGACGCCACCATCCAGTATATCCTGCCCGAGCGGAAGGAGAGGCTGACGGCGGAGGACCTGGCCATCGACAGCCCTTATAACACGTATCTGTACACCGGCCTGCCTGCCGGTCCCATCGCCAGCCCCGGACAGGCCTCCCTGCGGGCCGCCATGAATCCCTCGGGCAACGGCTACTACTTCTATGCCCTGGGCGACGACGGCGAGCACCACTTCTTCAGGACCTATCAGGAGCAGGAGAATTTCAGAGCGACCCAGGAGCTGTATCAGAATGGATAAGAAAAGACCGGAGCTGCTCTGTCCCGCCGGGGACATGGAGCGGCTGAGAATGGCGGTGGCCTACGGGGCGGACGCCGTCTATCTGGCGGGAACCATGTTCGGCATGCGCTCCTTTGCGGGCAATTTCACCCCCGAGGAGCTGAAGGACGCCGTGGGCCTGTGCAGGGCCCACGGCGTGGCCGTGCACATTACCTGCAACACCATGCCCCGCAACGACGAGGTGGCCAGACTGCCGGAGTGGCTGGAGTACCTGGACCAGATCGGCGTGGACGCGGTCATTGTGGCCGACGTGGGCGCCCTGGCCCTGGTGAAGCGCCACGCCCCCCATGTCCGGGCCCACATCTCCACCCAGGCCAGCATCGTCAACTACCAGTCCGCCTCCGCCTGGCACGACCTGGGCGCCAGCCGGGTCATCCTGGCCCGGGAGCTGACCCTGGACGAGATCCGGGAGATCCGGGCCAAGACCCCCAGAGAGCTGGAGATTGAGTGCTTTGTCCACGGGGCCATGTGCGTGTCCTACTCGGGCCGCTGCCTGCTGTCCAACTACATGACGGGCCGGGACTCCAACCGGGGGGCCTGCGCCCAGCCCTGCCGGTACAAGTACGCCCTGATGGAGGAGAAGCGGCCCGGGGAGTACTTCCCGGTCTACGAGGACGAGAAGGGCACCTACATCATGAACTCCCGGGACATGTGCATGATCGACCACATCCCCGAGCTGGTGGAGGCCGGCGTGGACAGCTTCAAGATTGAGGGCCGGGCCAAGAGCGCCTACTACGCCGCCATTGTGGCCGGGGCCTACCGCCACGCGGTGGACGCCGCCCTGGCGGGCGAGCCGCTGGATCCGGTGTGGCGGGACGAGGTGGAGCATATCAGCCACCGGCACTACTCCACCGGATTCTTTTACGGCCAGCCCGGCCAGTTCACCGAGGATGCCCGGTACATCCGGGACTGGCAGGTGTGCGCCCTGGTGGAGTCCTGCCGGAGCGACGGCACCGCCGTCCTCTCCCTGCGCAACAAATTCGCCGTGGGGGAGGAGCTGGAGTTGGTGGGGCCGGACGTGCGCCCGGAGCGGTTCACCGTCTCCGCCATGGCCGACGGCGACGGGCTGCCCATTGCCGAGGCCCGCAAGCCCCAGATGAAGCTGACCATGAAGCTGCCCCGTGCCGTGCCGCCCCTGTCCCTGCTGCGGCGGCAGGCGTCGGGAGAATAAGGAGGAAGTTCCGTGCTGGAGTACAAGTTCGACACCCAGCTCCTCATCGCCGGAGAGGACCTCTCCGAGGAGGAGATTCACGACTATATCGCCCAGAACATTGAGGGCGACTGTCTGCTGGCCTTCGGCGACGAGGACCTGATCAAGATTCACTTCCACACCAACACCCCCTGGAAGGTGCTGGAGTACTGCGCCTCCAAGGGCGACATCCACGACATCGTGGTGGAGAACATGGAGCGGCAGGAGAACGGCCTGAAGGGCTGACGGCCCGGAGATGGAAGGAAAGGTGAGCCGCTTGCGCAAACCCAAACATGTCCGGCGGCTGGACTTCGACCTGATCCGGGTGGCCTCCATGGCCGCCGTGGTCTACCTCCACACCGCCGCGGGCGGGCTGCGGCAGTCGGAGGACATGGCCCTCTGGCACCTGTCCAATCTGCTCTCCTCCCTGGCCGTGGCGGCGGTGCCGCTGTTCTTCATGATCTCCGGCGCCCTGCTGCTGGGGTCGGAGAAGACGGATGACCCGGCCTATCTGCTCCGCCGCCGCCTGCCCCGGGTGGCGGTGCCGGGGCTGTGCTGGTCCCTGCTGGTGGTTGGCGGGGTATGGCTGTCCCAGGGCGGGGAGGCGGCGCTGCTGAAGCTGGTGAACCTGCCCGGCATCTCGGTCATCACCCCCTACTGGTTCCTCTACGCCCTTATCCCCATGTATCTGCTCTCGCCGCTGCTCAAGCGGCTGACCGACCACATGGAGGAGCGGCATTGGCGGTACCTGCTGGGGCTGTGGGTGGTGGTCACCCTGGGTCTCAACCAGCTGAGCAGGTTCCTGCCCGACCCCTGGTACGCCCTGCTGCGGGAGAACCAGACGCTGAATGTGAGCCTGCTGGAGGGGTACCTGGGGTATTTCCTGCTGGGGGCCTGGCTGGACCGGATGGAGAGGCCCCCTGCCCGCCGGATTCTGCTGGCCGCTGCCCTGGGCAGCTGGGCGGTGATAGCCCTGGGCACCTGGGGTGTCTTCCTCGTGACCGGCGTCTACGGCGAGCAGTTTGCCACCTACCGGGGCGTCTTTACCATGGTGCTTTCCGCCTCGCTCTTCCTCCTGTTCCGGGATGCGTTCCGGGGCCGGAGAAGCGGACGGGCGGCAGTCCTGCTGTCCGCCTGCTCCTTCGGCGTGTACCTGGCCCACCCCATGGCCATTGAGCTGCTTCAGAAGCTGCTGGGCGGCGGCCTGACCGTACCCGGCCAGCTGGCGGTGTGGCTGCTGTCTCTGGCGGGCTGTATTCTGGGCGTGGTGCTGGTCTCCAGTGTGCCGGGGCTGTGCTTCCTGGCCACAGGACAGCGCTTCCGGGACGCCTGCCGGGAGAGCAATGTGTTCGCCCTCCTTCGAATGCGCCATGGAAAGAGCGGAAAGCGGCTGGCGGAAAGGCCGCCCCAATAAGCGATAAAAAAACAGCACCGGATGGAAATCCGGTGCTGTTTTTTGCTTATACGCTCTGACGGATGCAGATGTGCAGATCGGTAAAGAGCTTAGACTTGGGGACGGTGCCGAAGGCCAGGTAATCATAGAGCATCTGGAGGGGCATGGAGCCCTGAATATCGGGCTGCTGGACAATGGTGGCGGAGATAAGGCCGCTTTTCAGCAGCTCCTGCTGGGCGGGGGCCAGGTCATGGGTGATGACCGACAGGCTGCGGCCCCGGGCGGCCCGGTGAATCTCCTGACACACCCCATAGTCCCCCATGTTGACAATGTAGAGGGCCTTCATGTCGGGGTTGTGCTCCACCAGGCGCGCCACCTCGGTGAAGTCGCCGTCGTGGAACAGGGCGGGCATGCCGCCGTCCGCCATGGTCAGGCCGGGGTAGGTGGCGGAGAGCTCCCGGGAGAAGCCGCCCATCCGTCCGGCAAAGGTGGGGGAGTTGGGGCCGTCGGCCGTGGCGACGCCCACCAGGCCGCTGCCCCCGGTGCACAGGGCCGCCAGCCCCGCCGCCACCCGGCCGGAGTGGACATAGTCGCAGCCCACATAGGCCAGGTGGGGCACAAAATCCTCGTCCAGGTTGAAGAACACGGTGGGCACGCCCTTGACGTTCATGCGCTGGATAAAGGACATAAAGGACGTGGTCCGAAGGGGCAGAGCGGCGATGCCGTCCGGACGGCTCTCCTCCACCTCCCGGAAGATCCGCTCCAGATAGGGCGCGTCCAGCTGCCGGATGAGGTAGAAGTCAACCGTCACGCCGAGCTCCCGCAGCTCGGCGGCCTTGTCCCGGGCGGCGTGGAGGATGTCCAGGTGAAAGACAAACTCCGGGCCGTGGAAGATGAGAAAGGCCAGGTGGAGCCGGCGCTTCTTCACGGCCAGCATCTGGCCGGCCATGTTGGGCCGGTAGCCCATCTCCTCGATGAGGGCCCGCACCCTGGCCTCGGTCTCCGGGTTGACGCCGGACCGGTTGTTGAGCACCCGGTCCACCGTGCCCCGGGAGACCCCGGCCCGCTTGGCGATGTCCTTTATGGTGACCATAAACCCTGACCTCCCTCGCGCTGCTCAGGCCTGCTTGGCCTCAGGAAAGATGACCTTGTTGACAAAGAAGAAAATGACCATGGAGATGCCGCCGTTGAGGACCACGGTGCCGATATTGTAGATAAAGTCGGGCACGAACATGCCGGCCACCGCCACCCAGACGCAGTTGATGGAGTTGACGATGCAGTTGATGACCACGAAGGCCACCACATACCAGGCGATCTGCCAGGCCAGGTTCCCCTTGCTGCGGAAGACGAAGTTGCGCTGGATGGGGAAGTTGATGATCTCGCCGATGGCCATGGCGATCATGTAGGCGCAGAAGTAGCCCAGGCCGCCGTGGGCGGCGTCATAGCCGAAGATGTTCCACTGGAAGGTCTCCCCGAACAGGGTCACCGGGATGCCCGGCCAGCCGAAGTCCACGTTGGACAGGCTCTGAAAGGCCAGGGGCAGGAACTGGAGGATGATGTACTTGAGCACCGTCACCAGGTTGCTGACGATGACGAACAGTCCGCCCTCACGGATCCACTTGGCGGCCTTGGGGTGGTTTCCAGCGAAATGATTCCACCAGCCCACCAGGCCGGTCTGCGTCTTTTCGGTAGCCATATCAGTTTTCTCCTTTCACATTGCCAGCCTGAGCCAGAGCCAGGTCGGTGGCTTTCTTAGCCTTGATCATCCGGGAACGGGCGGAGAGCAGGTGGCCCACACCCTTGAAGAAGTGGCCGTTGAAGATCTCCACCAGCGCGGCGGACATGTCCATGTCGAAGGCGCCGCCCATCATCTTGGCCACGCCACGGAAGGGCATGTTGTAGATGAAGAGGATGTTCAGGTCGGGAGTGCCCTTGGCCTCAGCCTTGTTCTTCAGGTGGGTGAGGATGGCGTAGACCAGACGGCCGATCCAGCGCTTGGCGTAGAAGAGCTGGGAGAAGGTGTCGTTCATGCCCAGAGGAGCGGAGCGGTCCCACTTGGCGGGGGGAATGGGGCGGCCCAGCAAATACTCAAACTCGGCATCGCCCACGTCGCTGACCTTACCGGAGCAGTAGCTGGACAGCTTGCTGAGGTCGTAGGGGGCGGGGGCGTCGGTGCCCTTCACAGCCACGGTGGCGGTGAGGCGGATGTCAGCGCAGGAGGCGCCCACCCGGATCTCGTAGCTGCCGCTCTCCACCTCAAACCTGCCGGTCTTTACGTTGAAGTAACGGAAGGCCTTGTCGTCCAGCTCCACGGTGACGGTCTTGCACTCGCCGGGGTTGAGGAACACCTTCGCAAAGCCCTTGAGCTCCTGCTCGGGGCGGAACACCACGCCGCCCTTACGGGAGACGTAGACCTGGGCAATCTCCGCGCCGGGGACGCTGCCGGTGTTGGTGACGGTGAAGGTGACGGCCTTATCGGTGGCCCGCAGGTCGGCGTAGGCGAAGGTGGTGTAGCTCAGGCCGTAGCCGAAGGGGAAGCGGACGGGCACCTGGGCGGTCTGGTAGTAGCGGTAGCCGATGTACAGGCCCTCCCGGTACTCGGCGGTGGCCTCGGTGCCGGGGAAGCGGCGGTAGGCGGGGGTGTCCTCGTACTTCATGGCCCAGGTCTCGGCCAGCTTGCCGGAGGGGTTGACCTTGCCGGTGAGCACGTCCACCACGGCGCCGGCGCCGGCCTGGCCGCCCAGGTAGCCGTGGACCACGGCCTTGCAGCTGTCCAGCCAGGGGGTCTCGATGGGCGCGCCGCCGGAGAGGACCACCACCACGTTGGGGTTGACCTCGGCCACGGCCTCAAGCACGTCGATCTGGTTCTGGTGGATCTTCATGTGCTTCCGGTCCAGGCCCTCGGACTCGCTGATCTCGTCCAGACCCATGTACATGAGCACGACCTCGGCGTTCCTGGCCAGCTCCACAGCGGCGCTCTTCCTGGCCTCGTCGGCCCCGCCGTGGCGGAGGAAGCCGGGCTCAAAGCCCACCAGTTTCAGGCCGCTGCCGGATTTGATGACGGAGAGGGCGCAGTCCAGCTTGGTGGGGTTGACCATGCTGGAGCCGGCGCCCTGGTACCGGGGGGTCTGGGCGAAGTCGCCGATGACGGCCACGGAGGCGCCCGCCTTCAGGGGAAGAATATTGTCCTCGTTCTTCAGCAGCACGATGGTGTGCTCGGCGGCCTTGCGGGCCATGGCGTGGTGGGCCTCCACGTCGAACTCCTTGGGGGCGTCGGCGGGGATGACGGTGGCGAAGAGCACGTTCAGATACTCGTCCAGCCGCTGGTCAATCACATCCTCGGACAGGGCGCCGGCCTTCACCGCCGCCACCAGCTCCCGGTCGCTGTTGCCGCCGGTGGCGGGCATCTCCAGGGCGTTGCCGCAGCGGGCGCCCTCGGCGCGGTCGTTGCTGCCGCCCCAGTCGGTGACCACAAAGCCGTCAAAACCCCACTGGTCCACCAGGATGTCCCGCAGCAGCTCCTTGTCCTCGTTGGCGTACTTGCCGTTGATGCGGTTGTAGGCCGACATGATGGACTGGGGGTGGCCTTCCTTCACGGCAATCTCAAAGCCGGTCAGGTAGATCTCCCGGTAGGTCCGCTGGTCCACCACGCTGTCCGAGTGCATCCGCAGGGTCTCCTGGCTGTTGGCGGCAAAGTGCTTGGGGCAGGCCGCCACGCCCTGGCTCTGGATGCCCCGGATGTAGGCCGCCGCCATCTTGCCCGCCAGATAGGGGTCCTCGGAGAAGTACTCAAAGTTGCGCCCGCACAGGGGGGAGCGCTTCATGTTCAGGCCGGGCCCCAGCAGCACGCTGACGCCCTGAGCCCTGGCCTCCTCGCCCAGCATCCTGCCCAGCTCCTCGCCCAGCTCGGGGTCCCAGGAGTTGGCCATGGTGGCCGCCGTGGGATAGCAGGTGGCGGGCAGCGAGGCGTTCAGGCCCAGATGGTCCGCCGCACCCGCCTGCTTCCGCAGTCCGTGGGGGCCGTCTGAGAGAAACATCCCGGGGATGTTCAGGCGCTTCACGCTCTTGGTGGTGAAGTTGCCCTCGCCGCTCAACAGGCTGCACTTCTCTTCCAGGGTCATTTTCTTAATTAAGTCCGCGTATTTCAATCCCTTACACTCCTTTTCCGGAACATGATGTCCCCTGCTGCCGCTCTCCTGTGCTCGAACACGGCCTTTATGCACAGTATAGCAGAAAGAAAAGCAAATGGGACGTGTTTGACGTAATCGGTATGTTTACGTGCGTAAATTGCAATTTGGGACGGGGCACGAAGGGAAATCCGGGCCCCAGATACTGCCAGGCCGCCTGCCGAAAAGGCAGGCGGCCGGAGGCAATCAGGTATTTGCGGTGCCGGAGACGGTGCAGACAATGCCGGTCTGGAGATTCTCCACGTCCATGGTGTAGTTGGAACCGTCGGAGGTGGTGGCGGTGAAGCTGCGGGTGTCGCCGGTGAGGGAGATGGAGCCGTCGTCGTTGAGGGCCCAGGTGCCGGAGTCGGTCTGGATGCCGGAGTTCTCGGCGTTGTAGTCGAAGGCGACGGTGAAGGTGTTATCGCTCATGAGGACCACGTTGCAGACCAGCCA
>CAJFTA010000076.1 GCA_904419835.1 uncultured Pseudoflavonifractor sp.
ATCGCCGACTCCACCTCCCGCTGGGCCGAGGCCCTGCGCGAGATGTCCGGCCGCCTGGAGGAGATGCCCGGCGAGGAGGGCTACCCCGCCTACCTGTCCAGCCGTCTGGCCCAGTTCTACGAGCGGGCGGGCAGCGTGTCCTGCATCTGCTCCGACGGCGACCGCCGGGGCAGCCTGACCGCCGTGGGCGCCGTGTCGCCCCCCGGCGGCGACCTGTCCGAGCCCGTCAGCCAGGCCACCATGCGCATCGTCAAGGTGTTCTGGGCCCTGGACGCCAGCCTGGCCTACAAGCGCCACTTCCCCGCCATCAACTGGCTCAACTCCTACTCTCTGTATCTGGACTCCCTGAAGCCCTGGTTTGACGAGCACCTGGGCAAGACCTTCCTCATGGACCGGGATAAGGCCATGAGCCTGCTCCAGGAGGAGGCCAGCCTGAACGAGATCGTCCAGCTGGTGGGCAAGGACTCCCTGTCCCCCGCCGACCAGCTCACCCTGGAGACGGCCAAGATGGTCCGGGAGGACTTCCTCCAGCAGAACGCCTTTGTGGACGTGGACAGCTTCTCCGAGTACGACCGCCAGGAGAAGCTGCTGGCCATGATCCTCCGCTACGACAGCCTCTGCCGGGCCGCCATCGGCCGGGGGGCGGACGTGCAGGCCCTCTTCGACATCCCGTCCCGGGAGCGCATCGGCCGGGCCAAGAGCGTGGAGAGCGGCGTGTATCAGGCTGTTTACGCCGAAATCGACGCCCAGATGGAGCGGGAGATCGAGGCCGTGGCCGAGAGAGGGGAGGCGGAGGCATGATCCGCGAATATAAGACCATACAGGAGATCAACGGCCCTCTGATGGTGGTGCGCAAGGTGGAAGGCGTCACCTACGACGAGCTGGGCGAGATCCAGCTGCCCAACGGGGACGTCCGCCGCTGCAAGGTGCTGGAGGTCAACGGCGACAACGCCGTGGTCCAGCTCTTTGAGTCCAGCGCCGGCATCAACCTGAAGGACTCCCGTATCCGTTTCCTGGGCCACCCCCTGGAGCTGGCGGTGTCCGGCGACATGCTGGGCCGGGTGTTCAACGGCATGGGCCGCCCCATTGACGGCGGGCCCGAGATCCTGCCCGAGGAGCGCCGGGACATCAACGGCCTGGCCATGAACCCCGCCGCCCGGGACTACCCCAACGAGTTCATCCAGACCGGCATCTCCACCATTGACGGCCTGAACACCCTGGTCCGGGGCCAGAAGCTGCCCATCTTCTCCGGCTCCGGCCTGCCCCACGCGGCCCTGGCCGCCCAGATCGCCCGTCAGGCCAAGGTGCTGGACGCACCGGCATCTTCCCATGGTGAAGATGCCGCCATCCGCCCCGCTGAAGGCGGGTCGGGGGCGTCCAACTTCGCCGTGGTCTTCGCCGCCATCGGCATCACCTTTGAGGAGTCCAACTTCTTCGTGGAGGAGTTCCGCCGCACCGGCGCCATCGACCGCACCGTGCTGTTCACCAACCTGGCCAACGACCCCGCCGTGGAGCGCATCTCCACCCCCCGCATGGCCCTCACCGCCGCCGAGTACCTGGCCTTTGAGAAGGGCATGCACGTGCTGGTCATTCTCACCGACATCACCAACTACGCCGAGGCCCTCCGGGAGGTGTCCGCGGCCAAGAAGGAGGTCCCGGGCCGCCGCGGCTACCCCGGCTACCTGTACACCGACCTGGCCACCATGTACGAGCGGGCCGGCCGCCGCCTGGGCTGTCCCGGCTCCATCACCATGATCCCCATCCTCACCATGCCCGAGGACGACAAGACCCACCCCATCCCCGACCTGACCGGCTATATTACCGAGGGCCAGATCATTCTCTCCCGGGAGCTCTACCGCAAGGGCGTCATCCCCCCTGTGGACGTGCTGCCCTCCCTGAGCCGCCTGAAGGACAAGGGCATCGGCGCCGGCAAGACCCGTGAGGACCACTCCGGCACCATGAACCAGCTCTTCGCCGCCTACTCCACCGGCAAGGAGATGAAGGAGCTCATGTCCATCCTGGGCGAGAGCGCCCTCTCGCCCACCGACCTGCTCTACGCCAAGTTTGCCGACGAGTTTGAGAAGCGGTACGTCTCCCAGGGCAACGAGGAGAACCGCTCCATCGAGGAGACATTGAACCTGGGCTGGGAGCTGCTGAGCATCCTGCCCAGGAGCGAGCTCAAGCGCATCAAGCCGGAGCTCATCGACAAGTACCTCCCCCAAAAGGCGGAGTGACGCCCCTCCTCTCCGCCCCCGGCAGGCGGAGAGGCAGACCGGCGAATCCGACTTTGAAAGGAGGCGAATCCCTTGCCGGCCATCAATGTAAACCCCACCCGGATGGAGCTCACCCGGCTGAAAACCAGGCTCAAGACCGCCCAGCGGGGCCATAAGCTGCTCAAAGACAAGCGGGATGAGCTGATGAAGCAGTTCCTGGACGTGGTGCGGGAGAACCGCGCCCTGCGGAAAAAGGTGGAGGACGGGCTGATGCGGGCCCACGGGTCCTTTACCGTGGCCTCCGCCCTCATGTCCGCCGAGATGCTGGAGCAGTCCCTGCTCTACCCCAAGCAGAGCGTGGAGCTGGACATGACCTTCCGCAATATCATGTCGGTCAACGTGCCGGAGTACCACTTCAAGACCAAGAGCAGCGACGCCGGGGAGATCTACCCCTACGGCTTCGCCGCCACCTCCGGCGAGCTGGACGACGCGGTGGACGCCCTGGCGGGGGTGTTCCAGGATATGCTCCGCCTGGCCCAGATTGAAAAGACCTCCCAGCTTCTGGCCGAGGAGATTGAAAAGACCCGCCGCCGGGTCAACGCACTGGAGTATGTGAAGATCCCCCAGATGCAGGAGGCCATCAAGTATATCTCCATGAAGCTGGATGAAAACGAGCGGTCCAACACCATCCGCCTGATGAAGGTGAAGGATATGCTCCTTCAGGAGGCCATCGAGGAGAAGCGGGAGGCCGACGCCCGCGCGGTGGAGGCCTTCGGCGGACGGCTGCCCGGCCAGGAGGAAATCTGAGCCAATCAGAACAAGATACAGCAGCGCCCGACTCCACGTTTTTGGATGGAGTCGGGCGCTTTGCTTGTGGGCAGAAGCCCCCCGGAGCCGGGGATTATGGCGCCGTATGGCGTTCCACAGGGAGGGCTGGAGGTCAGCGGGGCGTCATGACGCCATATCCCCCGCAGAAGCCGCCGGGGCATGCGGCGCTGCCCATGGCGGTGCCGCTGTCCGTTATCGGTGTGGTGTCGGGCTGAGTGGACCAGCCTGTGCCGGGCATGGTTGCGGACGGCATCGGGGCTACGCTGGGGGTATACATGCTGCCCGGAGCGTAGCTGGTCATGGGTACCCGGTAGGGCCGCTGGCCGGGGAGATAGAAAGTGACGAACTTTACCGAGAAGATGTCGCAGACCACAAAGGTCTGGCTGGTCTCCTCATACAGAGTGAGTACACTGCGGCCAACAGCGTAGAGCACCCCTTGTTTCCGCGTGAGGGCATTGGTGCCAATGAGAAATTCCACCACCACATATTCCCCAAGATTGTCCGCCAGGAACTGCTGAATGGAACCTTGCATAGCGGGGGTATTGAAATTTTCCTCCGGCGGGACAACAAGGGAGCCGGTGTTATCGGCGCCGTTCATGGCGCCGTTTCCGACGGCGCCGGGATAATACTGTGCCATAGGGGATAACCTCCAGATTTCAGGTGTCCGCATAGGCGTCAGTGGGGTTGTAGAAACAGTGGTCGCCGATGCGGATGACGAATTCTCCCACTTGGGAGGGGAAGAAGGGGCGGCACTCGGGGCTGTACGGGTTAAAAAACCACAGGGCAAAGCCCAGGTTGGTCAGACGGTTGCCCGCCATGGCCCACTCCGCCACGTCCCAGTGGACCTGCTCCAGGGACATGTTGTAGATGTTCTGGGCGTTGTACTCGCCGCCCACGGTCTCCATGGCGCAGACGAACTGCCGGGGCTGAAAGACCACCTCACGGACCGTGTGGAGCCGCCCGTACTCGCCGTATGTAATGTTGACCCGGTTCATCACCACCGAGGCCACCGCCCGCATGCCGTTGAGTCCCTCGCCGCCGGCCTCGCACTTCACAATGCGGGCCAGCAGCTCCAGGTCTGAATATGCCATTGAATGTTCCTCCTGACAGGGCCGGTCAGCCCGCAAGGGTGTGGGAGGCGGAAGAAGAGGAAGAGGCGTCCAGATCGTCCAGCCGCACCACGGCGGCGGCCAGCACCAGGACAGAGGCCCACAGGTTGCGCCCGGCCGACCGGCGGGCAGCGCAGCCGGCCTCCGGGGTCAGGTCATGCCAGGCCTGAATGGCCAGGCACAGGAAAAAGCCCAGAGACCCCACTGCCAGTACGCTGGCCCATCTGCGCAGCGGCAGTACCGGCGGCGCGGACGCCGCCGCCTCCGTCCTGCCCGCCAGGGCCAGACGGAGCTGGCGCCGATGGGTGAGGGAGGCGCTCAGGGAGAGCAGCAGAGAGCATATCAGTACCAGCAGAAAGACCACCGCCCCGTCGGCGTCCCCCAGCTGCCGCTCCAGCGTATCTCTGCCCGTCTCCTCCATCCGGCCGCCTCCTTCCTGTCCGGCAGGCTCCGCCCGCCTCCGCAGTATCCTATGCACAGGAGAGGGGGAATGTCACATGCCGCCGAAGGCCCGGGCCAGGTCTCCCACCGCCTCCGGGGCGGCGGCCGTATCCAGCCCGGCGAAGCCCAGCACCAGGGAACCGGGCAGGGGGGAGGGGCCCCGGCAGTACTCCCCCAGAGTGCGTACCCGGTAGCCGGCCGCCGCCGCCCGGGCGGCCAAATCGGCCTCGTTCCGGCCGGGGAGGGTGAGGAGCAGGTGGAGTCCAGCTCCCGCGCCGGAGATCCGGCCCTCCGGGAAGGCGTCCCTCAGCGCGGCGGTGAGGGCGGCGCACCGGGCCCGGTACAGGCTGCCCGCCCGGCGCAGGTGCCGCCCGTACTGGCCGGAGGACAGGAAGCGGCACAGCACCCGCTGCTCAAACCGGGACACCGTGGACGCCCCGTGGGCAAACCGGGCTTTGTACACCTCCAGCAGCGTCTCGGGGAGAATGAGGTAGGCCGCCCGGATGGAGGGGGCCAGGGTGCGGCTGAAGGTGCCGGTGTACACCACCCGGCCGCCGGTGTCCATGCCCTGCATGGCCGGGATGGGCCGGGAGGCGTAGCGGAACTCGCTGTCGTAGTCGTCCTCAATGAGGTAGCGGCCGGGGGCGGCGTAGGCCCAGCGGAGCAGCTCGGTCCGCCGCCCGGCGGGCATGGCCGCCCCGGTGGGGAACTGGTGGGAGGGGGTCACATAGGCTACCCCCGCGCCCGAGGCCGCCAGGGCTCCGGGCGCCATGCCCTGCCGGTCCACCGGCACGGGCACGGCGGAGCGTCCCAGGTTCTCCAGCGTGCGATAGGCGGCGTGATACCCCGGATTCTCCAGAGCCACGGGGGTGGCCGGGTCAAAGAGCTGGAAGAGCACGCTCAGGAGGTACTCCATACCCGCGCCCACCACTACCTGCTCGCTGTGGCACTTCACGCCCCGGCAGGAGCGGAGAAAATCGCACAGGGCCTCCCTCAGGGGAAGATCCCCCTGGGGGTCCCCCCGCTGGAGCAGATCCGGGTCCTTCAGGGCCTCCCGGGTCAGGCTGGCCCACACCGAGGAGGGGAAGATGTGGGTGTCCACGGCGGCGGTGGAGAATACGTCGCTGAGCGCAGGGGCCGCCGGGGCGGGCGCGGGGGACGGAGTCTCCTGGGGGACAGGGGCATCCAGGGGCAGCAGGGAGCACACCCGGTACCCGCTCCGGGGCTGGGATTGCAGATACCCCTCGGCCACCAGCATGCCATAGGCCGTCTCCACCGTGGACAGGCTCACCCCCAGCTGGGCGCACAGCTGCCGCTTGGAAGGGGCACGCTCCCCGGCGGCCAGGCGGCCGGCGCGGATCTCCTCCACCATGCGGCGGTAGATCTGCTCATAGAGGGGAAGCGCCCCCGCTTCGGGCACAAAGAAGGATGTGGACATCGTGCTCGCCTCCTCAAAAACTGACCTGATAAAAAATAATAAAACTGGATATTTTAAAGATGTCAGTTGCGTGTATAATACAGCATCAGAGCGTATAAGTCAATCCTAAGGAGGGAAGCGTTATGATTCTCAATTCCAGAAACACAAGGGACGAAAAGCTGATGTTCGCCGTTATGGCCGGTCTGATGGCCGCCCTGGTGGCGGTGGGCTCCGCCCTGCGGATCACCCTGCCGGTGAATGTGGGCACTACGTCCTTTCACCTGGGCAACATCATGTGCGCCCTGTCGGGCATTTTCCTGGGCCCGGTGGGAGGCGGACTGGCGGCGGGCATCGGCTCGGCCATCTATGATATGACCAACCCCCTGTACATCTCCGAGTGCTGGATTACCTTTCTCACCAAGGGGGCCTACGGCGTTGCCGCCGGCCTGGTGGCCTGGAGCGGCGGGCGCCGGGGGGAGCGGTACGGCTGGAACCTGGCGGGCACGGTGGCCGGCGCGGTCGTGTACGCTGCGCTGTACCTCTTCAAGGGCTTTGCCTGGGACGGGCTGCTGCTGGGCGGTCTCCAGACCGGCCCCGCCCTGGCGGCCCTGGTGCCCAAGCTGCCCGCCACCGCCTTCAACGCCGTGATTGCTGTGGTCTGCGCTCCGGCCCTGGCCGCGGCGGTCCAGAAGGCCCGGCACACGGTGGGTTCCGCCCGGGGGTAATTGCGGAACAAAAAAGTGCTGTCCCGTATTGGGAGAGCACTTTTTGTCGTCAGTCTCTGTCGGAGGAAGGAGGGGCCTTCCGCCTGCGGAGCCTGCGCAGCTCCAGGGCGGCGCCCACGGCCAGCAGAACCAGAGAGGCCAGAAGCATGACGGCAAAGACCAGCACGTTGATCCAGGAGAAGCCGCCCACATCCGCATGGGTAAGAAGAACGCCCCAGGAGAAGTCGGACTTGCTGAAAAATCCAAAGCCCCAGCGGGGAAGAAAGTAAGAGAACGACAAATCGGAAATTTGCAGTGAGGTGAGGCAAGTTGCAATATAAAGTATACGGAAAACAAAAGCGAGATGTGATTATTCTTCTGCATGGCGGCGGTTTGTCATGGTGGAATTACCGAGAAGTATCTGAACGACTTCAAAATGACTTTCAGATAATTATTCCGATATTGGATGGTCACGCAGGAAGCGATGAAAATTTCACAACAATCAAAGACAATGCTGATGAAATCATTTCTTTTATTGATATGAACTTTGGAGGTTCGGTACTGCTAATTGGTGGGTTATCTCTTGGCGGTCAAATATTACTTGAAATGTTATCCCAGCGAAAAAGCATCTGTCGTTTTGCAATGGTCGAGAGTGCAGCGGTTATTCCATCCAAACTAATTTATTCGTTGATTAAACCAGTGTTTGGGGGTTGTTATGGATTGATTCGGCAAAAATGGTTTTCTAAATTGCAATTTCGTTCACTCCGAATGAAGCCGGAATTGTTCAATGACTATTATCAAGATACTTGCGGTATTACTAAGCAAAATATGATTGCGTTCTTACAAGAAAGTTCTATGTATTTCATAAAG
>CAJFTA010000077.1 GCA_904419835.1 uncultured Pseudoflavonifractor sp.
CGTGGAACGTGTTGATATTTATGAGGACGAACTGCCGGATGGACGATTTTTGAGGCATATCAAATTCAAGTTCCCAGTGTTCTATAACGGTCAGGAGATTGACGAAATGAGTTGGGACAAAGAAAGTACAGTCGAGACGTGCGTACTGCTTTCCCGCAAGTAGGAGATGATGAATGCAAAAAACATTGCTGCATCAAATTCCAGATGAACCGCCGCAGGATATTCTGCATTTTGTGTCCGGGGCAAGTATTTACGACAGTTCCTGTTCACCCGAAGCGAAAGTGTATTTCATTGACAAGGGAAACGGGTACTATTTAAAATGCTCGGGCAGCGGAACGCTCGAAAAAGAAGCCAAAATGACAGCGTATTTTTACTCAAAGAAACTTGGCGCAGAGGTGTTGCATTATCTCTCAAATGACCGCGATTGGCTTTTAACGGCCGCTGTTATCGGGGAGGACTGCGTGCACGAAGCGTATCTTATGAATCCCACACGCCTGTGCGACACCATTGCATATGAATTAAGAAAACTGCATGAAACAGATTATACCGGCTGCCCGATCATGGACAGGACGGCAGAATATCTTGCTGCGGCTGAGAAGAATTACCATACCGGGAATTATGATAAATCTGCTTTCCCCGGTTGTTTCGGATACCGCTCAGCAGAGGACGCCTATGCCGTTCTGACCGCAGAGAAAGATGCCCTGCAGAGCAAAGTTCTGCTTCACGGCGACTATTGCCTGCCGAACATTGTTCTTAACAACTGGACCTTCTCAGGGTTTATTGATGTCGGCAGCGGCGGCGTTGGCGACAGGCATATTGATTTATTTTGGGGCGCTTGGACGCTTTGGTTTAATTTGAAAACGAATCAGTACTATGAGCGTTTTCTCGACGCATATGGAAGGGATAAGGCAGACGAGGCAGTACTCAAAGTCGTTGCTGCGGCTGAAGTATTTGGCTGAGTATCGCAAGAGCGTTAAAGGAAGCAACAGCCGGGCGCGCGGCGCTGCTCGCCAGAAAATAAGGCAGGGGAGGCTTCCATGATTTTTCTTGAGACCGCGCGGCTGATCCTCCGCACTGTGGCGCCGGAGGACGCGGCCGCCATTCACAGCTGGCGCAGCGACCCCCGCTGCGCCCGGTATCAGCGGGGGCAGGTCAGGGAGTACGGAGAAATCGCCGCGCTGGTGGAGCGGCACAGCCACGACGTTCTGTCTGTGGACGCCCATTTTATGGCGGCAGCGGCGCTGAAGGACTCCGGTGAGCTGGTGGGCGAGATTTTGGTGATGCCGGAGGACGGCGCCATCTCCCTGGGCTTTACCGTCTCCCCCCGGCACCAGCGGCAGGGCTATGCCTATGAGGCCCTGGCCGCCCTCATGGCGCTGCTGCACACTCGGTTCCCCGGTTGGGAGTTCCTCTGCTTCACCGACCCGGAGAATGCCCCCAGCATGGCGCTGCTGACCAAACTGGGCTGCCGGGACATGGGCTATGTGCCCGCTGTGGACTCCCGGGTGTTCGGCAGGTGGGTCACCGGGCAGACGGAAGCGGAAATTGCCCGGGCGGCGGGAGCGCCGCCCGGATAACCGGAGGAGCTATGAACTATAAGATAGCCATTTGTGACGATTCGGCGGCGGACCGCCAATATCTGTCCACCCTGGCGGACCGGTGGGCCGCGGACAGGGGCCACACCCTTCAGGCCGCCTTCTTCGCGTCCGCCGAGGAATTTCTCTTTCACTACGCCGAGGAGAAGGACTACGACATCCTGCTTCTGGACATTGAGATGGGGGCCATGGACGGTGTGACCATGGCCCGCACCCTGCGCCGGGACAACGAGACGGTGCAGATCATCTTTGTCACCGGCTATTCCGACTACATCGCCGAGGGCTACGACGTGGCCGCCCTTCACTATCTGATGAAGCCCGTCCGGGAGGACAAGCTGTTCTCCGTGCTGGACCGGGCGGCGGAAAAGCTCTCCCGGAACGAAAAGGTCCTGAACTTCGAGTCGGGCGGCGAGATGGTCCGGGTCCCCGTCTATCAAATCAAGTACGCCGATGTTTCGGGCAACTATGTGACCATCCACGCCGCCGGGGAAATCACCGTGAAGATGACCCTGGGGGACCTGGAGGGGCAGCTGGACAGCCGCTTTTACCGGGCGGGCCGGTCGGTCATTGTGAACCTGACCCGGATCAGCCGGGTGACCAAGGCGGAAATCCGGCTCAGCGACGGCACGTCCATCCCCCTGCCCCGGGGGGCCTATGAGGGCGTGAACCGGGCCATTATCAATCTGAGGTGAGCGGACATGGGGTTCTTTTCCAGGCGGATTGACCGGCAGATCGCCTCCTACCAGCAGGAGCTGGTGGAGACTCACTACCGGGAGGTGGACAACATGTACCGGCAGATCCGGGGCTGGCGGCACGACTACCGCAACCATATCCAGACCATGAAGGCCTATGCCGCGGCGGAGGACTGGGAGGCCATCAAACGGTACCTGGACCTGCTGGACCAGGACCTGACCACCGTGGACACGGTCATCAAGACCGGCAACCCCATGGCCGACGCCATCCTCAACTCCAAGATCTCCCTGGCCCGGTCCAAGGGCATCCAGGTGGTGGCGGACGCCTGCATCCCGGTGCGGCTGAAGTCGTCGGAGATCGACCTGTGCTGCATTCTGGGCAACCTCTTTGACAACGCCATCGAGGCCAGCCTCCACCTGCCCGAGGAGCGGCGGCTCATCCGGGTGTACATGGACATCAAGAACACCCAGCTCTACATCTCCTTCACCAATTTCACCGCCGGGAAGAAGCTGAAAAAGGTGGGCCGGCTGTTTCCCACCACAAAGGGGGAGGGCCACGGCTTCGGGCTGGTGCGCATCGACGCCATTGTGGAGCGGCTGGGCGGGTACATCAGCCGCAACAGCGAGGACGGCGCCTTCACCACCGAGATTCTGCTCCCCCAGGCGTGAGCGCTGCAATTCGTCCCCCGGGCGTGACGATTCGTCCCCAGAATGATCTGGGGACGATTTTTTTGGTAGAATGGTACCAGAGGTGACCGACATGGAAGAGAAGAAGAAATCCCCCTACAACATGTGGCAGAACACCGGCTTTATGCTCTCCGCCGCCTGGCGCAGCTGCCCCAGCGTAATTTTCCTGTGCATCGCGCTGGCGGTGGTCACCGCCGGCCAGACCGTGGCCGAGCTGCTCATCGCCCCTGCAGTGATTGCCAGGGTGGAGGAGGCCGCGCCCCTGGAGTCCCTGCTCCCGACCATCGCCGGATTTTCCCTGCTCCTGCTGCTCCTGTCCGGCCTGAAGCGGTATCTGGACACCAACACCCTGTTCGGCCGGTGCCATCTCCGCATGTGGCTAACCCGCCAGCTTGGCCTGAAGGCTTCCCGGACCTCCTACCCCAACCTGATGGACGCCCGGTTCACCGAACTGGAGTACAAGGCCATGGATGCCTGCTGCAGCAATGACGACGCCACAGAGCACATCTGGACCACCTGGACGGCTATCCTCACCAACCTGCTGGGCTTTGCCGTCTATCTGGCCATTCTCTCCGGCCTGCATCCTCTTCTGTTCTGCGTCATCGCCGTCACCGCCGCAGCGGGGTATTTTGTGGACAAGAAGGTCAGCGGGTGGGGCTACCGGCACCGTGAGGAGGCGGCCAAGCCCATCAAGGAGATGGGCTATATCCGCCAGACCGCCGCCGGCCGCCCCCACGCCAAGGACATCCGCATGTTCGGCCTGGGGCCATGGATGAATGAGGTGTGGCGCAAGTCCATGGCCCTGTACCGCGCCTTTCTCCGCAGGCGGGAGTCGGTGTACCTGTGGATCAACCTGACCGACCTGCTGCTGACCCTGATCCGCAACGGCGCGGCCTACGCCTACCTCCTGTGGCTCACCCTGACCGGCGGCATGAGCGCCGCGGAATTCCTGCTCTACTTCACCGCCGCCAGCGGCTTCACCCAGTGGGTCACCGGCATTCTGGACATGTTCAACCAGCTCCACCGGGAGAGCCTGGACATCTCCATGGTGCGGGAATTTCTGGACTACCCGGAGTCCTTCCGGTTTGAGGACGGAGAACCTCTGCCCAGGGACCTGTCCACCCCCTGCGAGATCCGCCTGGAGAACGTGTCCTTCCGGTACCCCAAGGCGGACTCGGACACCCTCCGCCATATCAATCTGACCATCCACCCCGGGGAAAAGCTGGCCATTGTGGGCCTCAACGGCGCCGGCAAGACCACCCTGGTGCGGCTGGTCTGCGGCTTTCTGGACCCCACCGAGGGCCGGGTTCTCCTCAACGGGGAGGACATCCGCCGCTATGACCGCCGGGCCTATTATGCGCTGTTCTCCGCCGTGTTTCAGGACTTCTCCGTGCTGGAGGCCAGCGTGGCGGAAAATGTGGCCCAGCGGGTGGACGGCATCGACGCCGACCGGGTCATGGCCTGCCTGGACCAGGCCGGTCTGACGGAAAAGGTCATGTCCCTGCCCAAGGGGGTGGCCACCGCCATCGGCCGCCAGGTCTTTGAGGACGGCGTGGAGCTGTCCGGCGGCCAGACCCAGCGGCTGATGCTGGCCAGGGCCCTGTACAAGGACGGGCCCGTCCTGGTGCTGGACGAGCCCACCGCCGCCCTGGACCCCATCGCCGAGGAGGACATTTATCGAAAGTACAGCGGGATGACCGGGGGCAAGACCTCCCTGTTCATCTCCCACCGGCTGGCCTCCACCCGGTTCTGCGACCGCATTCTGTTCCTGGAACAGGGCCGCATCGCCGAGGAGGGGACCCACGAGGCGCTGCTCTCCCGGGGCGGCGGATACGCAAAGCTCTTTGACGTACAGAGCCAGTATTACAGGGAAGGGGGCGAAAACCATGGCAAATAAGGAGAAAAAGCTGGGCTACGGCGCGGCCTGGAGGCTGAACCTGCGGGCGTGGGGCATCTGGTGGAAGCTCTGTCCCCAGGTGTTTGTCTCCACCCTGCTCTCCTCCGTGGTCAAGGCCGTCACGCCCTATGTGACCATCTTCCTGTCCGCCCGCATCATCGACGAGCTCTCAGGCGCCCGCAGGCCGGACCAGCTGCTCCGGTGGGTGGTCCTCACCCTGGCCTGTACGGCGGTGTGCGCCCTGCTCCAGGGCGTGCTCACCCGCTGGTCCAAATACGCAAAAGGCTGTGCCAGCCGGCTGGACGACCAGATCTATATGGACAAGATGGTGGGGCTGGACTACGCCGACGTGGACCGGCAGGCGGTGTTCGACCTGTACGCCCAGATCCTGCAAAACGAAAACTGGGCCGGCTGGGGCATCCGCAAGACCATCTCCTATTTCGAGTCCTTTGTCACGGCCGTGGTGCAGGTTCTGGGCGGCGTGGGCCTGTCGGTCAGCCTGTTCCTCTCCCCCGTCCCCGCCGGCAGCGGCCTGGCCTTCCTCAACCACCCCCTCTCCGCCGCCGCCATGGTCTGCCTGCTGCTGCTGGCCGCCGTGGTCTCTCCCATGTGCGCCAACCGGGCCAACCGCTACTGGACCGACTACGCCGCAACAGTCCGCCTGACCAACCGCATTCTGAGCTTTTACCCCCTGGTGAGTATGGACAGGGCCCGGGCGGCGGACGTGCGCATCTACCAGCAGCAGGAGAACGTCTGCGAGCCCTATCTGGACCGGAACGACGACTTCGCCCCCGGCTCCTATATCACCCGCATCGCAAAAGGCCCCATGGGGCTGCTCAACGCCCTGTCCCAGTGCGTGGCGGTGGTCCTCACCGGCCTGGTGTACGTCTTTGTGTGCCTGAAGGCCTGGGCGGGCGCCTTCGGCGTGGGCTACATCACCCAGTATGTGGGGGCCATCACCCAGCTGTTCCGGGGCCTGTCCATGCTGCTGGAGACCATGGGCAACATCCGGGCCAACGGAACGTTCCTGGAGATCAATTTTGAATATCTGGACATCCCCAACCGGATGTACCAGGGCAGCCTGACCACCGAGAAGCGCGCCGACCGGAAGTACGAGGTGGAGTTCCGGGACGTGTCCTTCCGCTACCCGGACACCGACCAGTGGGCCCTGCGCCACGTCAACATCAGGTTCCGGGTGGGCAGCCGCCTGGCCGTGGTGGGCCGGAACGGCAGCGGCAAGACCACCTTCATCAAGCTGCTCTGCCGCCTGTACGACCCCACCGAGGGAGAGATTCTGCTCAACGGCATCGACATCCGCAAGTACCGCTACGACGACTATATGCGCATCTTCTCCGTGGTCTTTCAGGACTTCAAGCTGCTGGCCCTGCCCCTGGGGGAGAACGTGGCCGGCGCGGCAAACTACGACCGGACCCGGGCGGAGAAGTGCCTGACGGACGCCGGGTTCGGCGACCGGCTCTCCGCCATGCCCAGGGGGCTGGACACCTGGCTGTACAAGGACCTGAACGAGGACGGCGTGGACATCTCCGGCGGCGAGGCCCAGAAGATCGCCATTGCCCGCGCCCTGTACAAGGACGCCCCCTTCCTCATTCTGGACGAACCCACCGCCGCCCTGGACCCGGTGGCCGAGGCGGAGATCTACTCCAAGCTTAACGACATTGTGGAGGACAGGACCGCCGTCTATATCAGCCACCGGCTGTCCTCCTGCAAGTTCTGCGACGAGATCGCCGTGTTTGAGGGCGGGCAGATTGTCCAGCAGGGCAGCCACGAGGCCCTGCTCGCGGAGGAGGGCGGCACCTATTCCACCTTGTGGCACGCCCAGGCCCAGTATTATAATACGTGAGGAAGCTTGAAAAACAGGAGTGAGTCCCATGGTGGAACTGATTCAGGACAGCCGGGAGAAGGCGCGCATCGCCCGCAGGGTGCTGGAGGCCCTGCCGGAGTGGTTCGGCATTGAGGCCTCCCGGGAGGGCTATATCCGGGAGAGCGTGGACCAGCCCTTTTTCGCCTGCTATGCGGACGGGGAGGCGGCGGGCTTCCTCTGCCTGAAGGAGACGGGGCGGGCCACCGCGGAGCTGGCGGTGATGGGCGTCCTGCCCGCCTTTCACCGGCGTGGCCTGGGCCGGGCCCTCTTTGACCGGGCCAGGGAATACGCGGCGGCCCGGGGCTATTCCTTCCTCCAGGTCAAGACCGTCCAGATGGGCCGGTATGAGATCTACGACCGCACCAACCGGTTCTATCTCAGCCTGGGCTTTCAGGAGTTCGAGGTGTTCCCCACCCTGTGGGACGAGCGCAATCCCTGCCAGGTGTACGTCATGGCCATTGGAAACAACTCCACTGCAAACTGAAACCGGGAGGCTGTCGATAAACCCTGCGGCCTAAGGTTTCGGAGGGAAAGATAGTGTGAAAGAAAACCGTCAGGGTTGTCTTTCGCGTGCAGTCAAACCACTTTTTCCAGCTTTGAAAAAGTTCGAAAAAGTGCAGCAGGCTGTCGAAAAAGTCCAGGGACTTTTTCGACAGCCTGCAAAAATGCCGTTACTTTCGCGCCGCACTGCGGCGCAAAAGTCCTC
>CAJFTA010000078.1 GCA_904419835.1 uncultured Pseudoflavonifractor sp.
TTATTCGTGCGGCACAGCCGCACAATTCCATAAAAACGGCTCAAAGGAGCCGCTTTTGTGGAATTCAGCCATTGCTGCAATGCGTATTTCCACTGGCGCGTTTCAATGCGCCAGTGGAAGGTGCAAGGTTTTTGGACGAAATTGTCCAAAAACCTTGCACTTGAACAAAGCCATTTGGCCTTGAAAGCCTTGGGCTTCAAGGCTTGTGGCTTTGTTCAATACGCATTATAATAGTGCCTGTTGAACCGTCCGCCGGGCGGCGCCTGCCGCCCGGCGCAGACACAAGAGACTGAGGTAGAATACCATGGATTATTTTCATCTGAACGCCGCGCCCGACGACATCCGGGCCATCAGCACCCTGGGCCTGGCCCATCTGGGGGACGGCGTGTTTGAGCTGATGGTGCGCTCCTGGCTGTGCCTCCACGGAAAGGCCACCAACAAGGGTCTCCACAAGGCCACGGTGAAGTATGTGGCCGCCCCCGCCCAGGCCGCTGCGGCGGAGAAGATCATCCCTCTGCTCACCGAGGAGGAGGGGGACGTGTTCCGCCGGGGGCGCAATACCAGCCCCCACTCGGTGCCCAAGGCGGCCAGCCGGGCGGACTACCAGACCGCTACCGCACTGGAGGCCCTGTTCGGCTGGCTCTATCTCCAAGGACGGACCGAGCGGATCAACCAGCTCTTTGAGCTGATGATGGAGGAGTAAGCCCATGCCCTTGGACGCGATTTGCCTCTCCGCCGTGGCGGAGGAGCTGAAGGCCGCCGTGCTGGGCGGCAAGATTGACAAGATTTATCAGCCCGTCCGGGACGAGATTGTGATGGCGGTGCGGGGGAGCCGGGAGAACGTGAAGCTGCTCCTCTCGGCCAGCCCCAACCACCCCCGGGTGCAGCTGACCCGCATCACCCGGGAAAACCCGGATACGCCCCCCATGTTCTGTATGCTTCTGCGCAAACACCTGACCGGCGCCCGGATTCTGGACATCATCCAGCCCCCGGTGGAGCGGCTGGTGGAGTTTAAGCTGGAGTGCCTGGACGAGTTGGGGGACCGGGTGGAGCGCCGCCTGGTGCTGGAGCTGATGGGCCGCTCGGCCAACCTGATTCTCCTGGACAGCGAGGGGCGCATCACCGACTGCGTCCGCCGGGTGGAGGGGGACTTGGCCGCCGGCAAGCGGCAGCTGCTGCCCGGGCTGTTCTACCACCCGCCCGTGCCCCAGGACAAGCGCAATCCCCTGACCCTGGAGGAGGGGGAGCTGGAGAGCCTGATGGCCGCCGCAACTGAAGAGGGGGCAGTGGACAGGTGGCTGCTGGACACCTTTAACGGCCTGTCCCCCCTCATCTGCCGGGAGCTGGCCTTCCAGGCCGCCGGGGACTCCGCCGTCCGCTTCTGCCAGCTGGGGGAGAAGGGACGCGCCCGCCTGCTGGAGCGGATGAACGCCTTTGTGAACGCCGTAAAGGAGAAAGACTTTGCGCCCTATATGATTCTCAGGGAGGGCAAGCCCACCGACTACTCCTTCCTGCCCATCCTTCAGTACGGCATGACTGTGGAGCTGCGGCGGATGGAGTCCTTTGGACAGATGCTGGACAAGTTCTATGCCGACCGGGAAAATGCCGAGCGGGTGAAGCAGAAGGGCCAGGACCTGGTGAAGTCGGTGACCAGCGCCCGGGACCGCACAGCCCGCAAGCTGAACAACCAGCGCCGGGAGCTGGAGGCCACCCGGGACCGGGAGCGGCTGAGGGAGTGGGGCGACATCATCACCTCCAACCTCCACGCCATGGAGAAGGGCATGAGCCTGCTGCGGGCGGTCAACTTCTACGACCCGGAGTGCCGGGAGGCGGAGATTCCCCTGGACCCGCTGCTGACGCCCCAGCAGAACGCGGCCAGGTATTATAAGGAGTACAACAAGGCCAAGACCGCCGAGCGGGTGCTCACCGAGCAGATTGCCCGGGGCGAGGGGGAGCTGGAGTACCTCAACAGCGTGCTGGAGAATATCACCCTGGCCGAGGGCGAGCGGGACCTCCAGGAGATCCGCCAGGAGCTCACCGACACCGGCTACCTCCGCCGCCAGAACAAGGCCGCCAAGCGGGAAAAGCGCTTGACGGGCAGACCCATGGAGTTCCGCTCCTCCACGGGGATGCGGATTTCCGTGGGCAAGAACAACGCCCAGAACGACCAGCTCACCACCAAGATGGCCTATAAGAGCGACATCTGGCTCCACACCCAGAAGATTCATGGCTCCCACGTCATCCTCTGGGCCGAGGGCGGGCCGGTGGACGCCCAGAGCCTCACCGAGGCGGCCATGCTGGCGGCCTGGTTCTCCCAGGGCCGGGACGGCAAGAAGGTGCCCGTGGACTACACGCCGGTGAAGTACGTGAAGAAGCCCGCCGGGGCCCGGCCGGGCATGGTGGTGTACACCACCTACCAGACGGCCTACGTGGACCCGGACGAAAATCTGGCAGAGAAACTGAGAGTCAAATAAAACAGACCACCGCAAAGGGGGAAACAGCCATGGAGCGCTATAATATTCTCGTGGTGGAGGACGACCAGGACATCAACCGGCTCCTCTGCAAGATCCTGGAGGGCGGCGGGTACTGCTGCCGTCCCGCCTTTTCCGGCAGTGAGGCCATGCTCTGGGCCGGGCAGTACGACTACGATCTGATTCTGCTGGACCTGATGCTGCCCGGGCTCACCGGCGAGGAGTTCATCGCCGAGCTGCGCAAGAGCAGAACCATGCCCATCATTGTCCTGTCGGCCAAGGCGGGGCTGGAGAGCCGGGTGAACGTGCTCAAGCTGGGCGCGGACGACTTCATCCCCAAGCCCTTTGACAACGCCGAGGTGCTGGCCCGGGTGGAGGCGCAGCTGCGGCGGTACCGGCAGTTCTCCTCGCCCGCGGGCGGGGAGAAAAACGTGCTCACCTGGGGGGACCTGACCCTGGACAAGGAGAGCGTCACCGTCACGGCGGCGGGGAAGGAGGTGGCGGTCACCGCCCGGGAGTTTGAGATCCTCTCCCTGCTGATGTCCTACCCCAGGAAGGTCTTTACCCGGGAGCAGCTCTACGAGCAGGTGTGGGGCGGGGAGTACTTCGGCGACGACAACACCGTCAACGTCCACATCTCCAATCTCCGCTCCAAGCTGGCCAAGGCCTCCCCCGCCGAGTACATCAAGACGGTGTGGGGCATTGGCTTTAAGATGAACGAAGAAGCGCAGACGTAGGCCCCCAGCCGAGCCTGGACTGGAGCGACGGCCAAAGCCCAGGAGCCGCCCGGAGGGCGGAGCCGGGTTTGGCCGGAGTCGCAGGGAAGGGGAGGCGTGCGGGGGCCCAACGTCTGCGTGACAGGGAACGCAGATGTAGGCCCCCAGCCGAGCCTGGACGGCCGCGGCGGTCAAAGCCCGCCCGTTTGGAATTTATCCTTTCTTTATGTTTGCTTAAAGGCGAATTGTTGACTTGCCGTTATACTGGCATCACAATCCAGGAGGACGGACGGCCGCTCCTCCATGAAAGAGAGGTTGATGCCGCAATGGCAGAGAGCGTTCTGGTTACCCGGAACCTGACCAAGAAATACGGCCAGGCCACCGTGGTGAACAGTGTAAACCTGAACATTGAAAAGGGGCAGATATACGGCCTGGTGGGCCGCAACGGCGCGGGCAAGACCACCATCATCCGCATGATCACCGCCCAGACCGCGCCCACGGAGGGAGAGCTCGCCCTCTTCGGCGCCACCGAGCCGGGGGCGCTGGGCAAAATGCGCGCCCGTACCGGCGCCATGGTGGAGACCCCCAGCTTCTACCCCTACCTGACCGCAAAGGAGAACCTGGAGTACTACCGCATTCAGCGGGGCATCCCCGGCAAGGGCTGTGTGGACGAAGTGCTCAGGCTGGTGGACCTGAAGAAGGCGGGCGGGAAAAAGTTCAAGACCTTCTCCCTGGGCATGAAGCAGCGGCTGGGCCTGGCCCTGGCCCTGATGGACCGGCCCGACTTCCTGCTGCTGGACGAGCCCATCAACGGCCTGGACCCGGAGGGTATTGTGGAGCTGCGCAACCTGCTGCTGGACCTGAACCGGGAGCGGGAGACCACCATCCTCATCTCCAGCCATATCCTCTCCGAGCTGGAGAACCTGGCCACCCACTACGGCTTTATTGACAATGGCCGCATGCTGGAGCAGATTTCCGCCAAGGCCCTGAAGGAGAAGTGCCGGGCCTGCCTGGAGCTGGCGGTGGACAGCGCCCCCGCGGCGGCCCGCGCCCTGGAGCAGGGCATGGGCGCCCGGGACTACGAGGTCCTGCCCGACAACATCATCCGCCTGTACTGCCACCTGGACGAGCCCGCCCGGGTGACCCAGCTGCTGGTGGAAAACGGCGTGGCCCTCCGCTCCATCGAGCAGAAGGGCGCCAACCTGGAGGACTACTTCCTGTCCCTGATTGGAGGTGTCCGTCATGGTTAACTACATGCGCGCGGAACTCTACAAGGTGCTTCACCGGAAGTATACCTACGGCTTCCTGCTGGTCATCCTCCTGTGCGAGGCCCTGTTGGTGGCGGGCTGGGTGTTCACCAACGTCAACGGCAACGACGTGGGCTTTGAGAGCGGCGCGGGCATGCTCCCCCTGATGCTGGCCGTGGGCCTCTACTGCACGCTGCTCACCGGAGATATCGCATTCTCTGATCAGTATAAGTTCAACACCCTGAAGAACGAGGTGTCCTACGGCCTGCCCAGGGTTCGGATCTATCTGGGCAAGCTGCTGACCGCCTGCGTCACCGCCCTGGTGCTGTGCGCCATTATCCTGGCGGCGTACCTGGGCATGTGCTGGGTGGCCCTGCCCCACGGCGCCGCCGTGGCGGAGACCATGAGCGCGGTGGGCTACTGCATCCTCGTGGCGCTGCCCGTGTGGTTCGGCGCCCAGGCCCTGGTGCTGCTGTTCTACTTCCAGTTCCGGAGCAGCACGGTGGCCTCCTTCCTCTTTGTGGGTATCCTGGTGGCGCTGCCGGAGATTGTCAAGCTGCTGACCGCCATGGTAAGCCCCCTGTTCCAGTATGTATACATGGCCCTGCTGACCACGCCGCTGGAGCTGGCCCCCAACAGTCCCTGGGACATGGGCCTGCTGGGCATGTCCTGGGCGGTGGGCGCCGGCTGGTTTGTCGCCGCCACAGTGGCTGGAATCATCCTGTTCCGGAAGCGGGAAATTAGCTGACGAAAGGGGGCGGCCCTGTGCTCAACTATATCAAGGCGGAGCTGTACCGGGCCGCCCACCACATGACCGTCTATCTGGTGTCCGGCATTCTCATGGCCCTGGCTCTGGCCTTTGCCTCCATGTGGGTGGGGCCCTTCACCTTTCCCAACATGGTGTCGCTGCTGACGGTCACCATGCCGGTGGGGCTGTTCATGGCCGCCATTATGGACGTGGTAGTGGTCTCCGGCGTGCACCGGACGGGCAGCCTGAAAAACGAGATGTCCTTCGGCATTCCCCGGAGCCGGGTCTACCTGGGTAAGCTGACTGCGGCCTTTCTGTTGTCCGTCATGCTGTGCGTCCTGGTGCTGGGGGGCTTTCTGGTCCTGTCCTGGCTGGTAACCGCGCCGGGCGGCCCGGAGGAGACCCAGGTGGCCCTGGCTGTTCTGGGCTACGTGGTAGCGGCCTCCTTCCCCCTGTGGCTGGGGGCCCTGAGCGTGACCCATATGCTGTTCTTCACGCTGAAAAGTGAAGTGGTGGCCGCCTGCCTCACTGCCTATCTCCTCCTGCTGGGGGAGCCTATGACCGCCATCTTCACCATGATCAACTCGGAGACCATCGCCGCCCCGGCCCGGGCGGTGCAGTCGGTGATGCTCACCGCGCCCTTCTGGAAGTATCAGGACGAGCTGACCTGGCAGCTGATGGCCCAGAACTGGGCCATCGGCCTGGGGTGGCTGCTGGTGAGTACGGCGGCAGGCCTGTGGCTGCTCCGCCGTGCGGAGATAAAGTGATGGATTCCCGGCCAGCCGGGGAGAGACAAAACCGCCGGGAGGCGCCCGTTGGAGCGCGTCCCCGGCGGCTTTGCCGCTGTTGTGAAAGGAGCGGGCGAGATGTTCCTGCTGATTTTGGCTGTGATTGTGCTGGCGCTGATCTGCGCGGGCCTGGGTATCCGGGTCTATGCGGTGGAGCGGGCCCTCCGCTCCGCTGCCGCGCAGCTGCGGGATCGGGAGGAGAAGGGCAGCAGCGCCCGCATCCTGATGGCCGCGCCCAACTCCTCGGCCGAGCAGCTCATTTCCGCCGTCAACGGCCTGCTGGAGCTGCGCCAGGCGGAGGAGGCGGACTACCGCCGCCGGGAGCAGACCCTCCGGCAGCAGATCGCCAATGTGTCCCACGACCTGCGTACCCCGCTCACCTCCATCATCGGCTACCTCCAGCTGCTGGAGGGGGACGCCCTGTCCCCGGCTGAGCGGGACGAGTATCTGAACATCATTGAGAGCCGCGCCCGTGCCCTCCAGAGCCTGATAGGCAGCTTTTACGACCTGTCCCGGCTGGACGGCGGCGAGTACCCCATCGCCCGGGAGCATGTGGACCTGTACGCCATCCTCAGTGAGCTGGTGGCCGGGTTCTACAACGACCTGACCGCCTCCGGCCTGGAGGTGTCGGTGGAGCTGGCGGAGGGGCTGCCCCCTGTGTGGGGAGATGCCGCCGCCGTGCTCCGGGTGTTCACCAACCTGATCCGCAACGCTCTGGACCACGGGGTGGGCACCCTCTCCATCCGGCTGTACCGGGCGGGGGAGACGGTGGTCAGCGCCTTTTCCAACGGGGCGGGAGGGCTGACAGAGGAGGATGTGCCCCACGTGTTCGACCGCTCCTTTACCTCGGACAAGAACCGCACCAGCCACAACGCGGGCCTGGGGCTGGCCATTGTGAAGGCCCTGGCAGACCAGATGGGGTGCCGGACGGAGGCGGCGCTGGAGGGGCCGGAGTTTGTCATCCGGGTTTTTTGGAAAGTTGCCGGGGAGCGCTGAGCCCCCGCCGTGCCCGCCGGACGCTGGTCCGGCGGGCATTTTTTCAGGCGGTCGAAAAAGTTCCAGGACATTTCCGACCGCCTGAAAAAACAGCGCCCTGTGCTATTTTTATAGTGCGCCGCAGCCGGAAGGGGAAGACGCTTTACAGCGGTAAAGCATATTGACAATCAAAAACGAACATGCTATTCTTGCGGTAAATGGGTCGGTATGACAAAAAATTTGGCATGCTGACTCTTTGAAAGGTGGAGAACAGAATGGCAAAAATCGTACGCAAGGAAGAGCTGAATTCCAGCGTGACGCTGCTGGAAGTGGAAGCGCCGAAGATTGCCCGGAAGGCCCTGCCCGGGCAGTTCATCATTCTGCGG
>CAJFTA010000079.1 GCA_904419835.1 uncultured Pseudoflavonifractor sp.
CTCATGAAATTTTTGCCGACAATTTCATCAGAAATCGAGGTGAAAATTTCATGAAGCTCCTTCGAAAAAGTGGCGGAAGCCACTTTTTCGACAGACTGAGCGCCGGGCATCCGCCCGGCGCTCTTTTCCCGTCCCGGCGGAGCATGATGGTTTCCATCTTGGCCGGGCTGTGGTATCATATTCCGGAAGGAGGTGAGGCCATGCGCTATCACCACATCAGCCGGGGGACCTTCCTGGCCCGGCCCAACCGGTTTATTGCGCATATAGCCCTGGAGGGACAGGAGAAAACCGGAGATTTTGTAATATGCCATGTGAAAAATACGGGGCGTTGTCGGGAGCTGCTGATTCCCGGCGCCACGGTCTACCTGGAGAAGAGTACCAATCCGGCACGAAAGACCGCTTACGACCTCGTCGCGGTGGAAAAGGGCAGCGCGAAGGGCGGTCAGGGGACCCTCATCAATATGGACGCCCAGGCCCCAAATCAGGTGTTTGCCCAGTGGGCCAGGTCGGGAGAATTCCGGCCCGGGCTGACTCTGCTCCAGGGAGAGAAAACATGGGGGAATTCCAGGTTTGATTTTTACTATGAGTATTCTGAAAATGGGGAGATTCGCCGGGGCTTCGTGGAGGTAAAGGGGGTCACCCTGGAGCGGGACGGGGCGGTCTACTTTCCGGACGCCCCCACCGAGCGGGGCGTGAAGCACCTGGAGGAGCTGATGGCCTGCCGGGCCGCCGGATATGAGGCGGCGGTGTGCTTTGTCATCCAGATGGAGCGAGCGGCCTTCTTTTCACCCAACGACCTGACCCATCCCGCCTTTGGGGACGCGCTCCGCCGGGCCCGGGCGGCCGGGGTGGAGGTGCTGGCCCGCGCCTGCCATGTGACACCCGACAGCCTGACCATGGCGGGGGCGGTGGAGGTACGGCTGTAAGAGCGGAATATGCGGGGCGCGCCTCAGGAAAAGGCGCGCCCCTTTTTTGCGCCCATCCGGGCGGATCAAGGCGGGCGCCGTGTGCAGGTCAGGCGCCCGTCTGTGCAGCTTGCGTCTTGAGGGCTTGCGCCGGCCGGGGCGAGCGGGTACAATGCAGTTGCAGCTGCAAGGACCACACAAGGAGGTGCGCATATGCAGATCCACATCCAGGAGGACCCCGGACTGGCGGAGACCGAGGTGGTGATCCGCTGTCCGCGGACGGACGGTCAGGTGGCGCGGATGCTGGCGCTGCTGCGGGTGTTTGATCAGAAGCTGACCGGCGTCCGGGACGGAGAGACCTTCCTGCTGGAGGCGGCAGAGGTGCTCTATATCGACACGGTGGACAGGCGGACCTTTCTCTACACGGCCGGCGGCGTATATGAGACGCCGCTGAAGCTGTATGAGCTCTCGGACCGCCTGGCGTCTGTGGACTTTTTCCGGGCGGGCAAGTCTGTGGTGGTCAATTTCCGGCAGATCCAGTCCCTGCGGCCTGAGCTGGGGGGCAGAATGCGGCTTACCATGTCAAACGGCGAGCTGGTGTTCGTGTCCCGGCAGTATGTGCCGGAGGTCAGGCGGAGACTGGGCCTGCTCTGAGCGGTGCGGAAAGGAGTAAGCGGTATGAAAGCCTTTTTTTCTCATCTTGCCGGCGTCAAGACGGCGGCATGCCTGTGCTACACGGCCAGCATGCTGGCCTACGGGGCGGTCTGCCTCGCCATGGGGCTGGAGACTGTGGAGGTCATGATGGTATTTCAGCTGGGCCTGGTGTGCCTGCTGTGCGGCGCGATTCAGTATATTCTGTTCTCCGGCGCCGTGGTGCGCGCCATGCCCTACGGCCGCCGGGTGGCCCTGGCTCTGCCCGCATTTCTGGCGGTGGCGGCGGGCGCGGGCGTCCTGTTTTCCTGGTTCCCCGCCGCGGACTGGCGGGGGTGGGCGATTTTCCTGGCCGTCTTTCTGGCGGCCTTCGCCGCCATCCTGGCCGGGTTTGAGATCTATGCACGCATTACCGGACAGCGCTACGACGCCCTTTTGGCGCGCTACAAGGAGGAACACGGGGAGAAGTAGATATTTGAGGGCAGGAAGTGCCATTTGACAGGCGAAAAGGCAAAATCAAGGCACAAAATTATGAAAATACAACAGCGGTACGGACTTGCGCAGTCCGTACCGCTGTTGTATAATAAAAATTCATCCAATACAAAATAGAGCGGGAGGAACAGGCCATGCAGCCTGAGCTGGAGATCATCACAAAGGAGATCCCGACCAAAGGGAAGGGATACATGTATATCCGCCGGTGCTGGCCCGACCAGGTGGACAGCCTGATCCGGCAGGGCGCCCGGAGCCTGCTGCTCCAGGGCGCCACAGAGATCTACGCCGCGTCCAAGGACCCGGCGGCGCCGCTGGCGGAAGGCAGCGGAGAGGGCTACCGTCTGGAGTTTCGCTACGATATGCTCCGCCTGGAGCGGACCCTGGACGGAACTGTTCCACAGCCGGAGGGAAGGCTGAACCTGGAGCCCCTGAGTCGGGAGAAGGTGGGCCAGTGGCTGGCGCTGTACAACGAGTGCTTTTTCGACGTGCCCAACTCCGCAACCTTCGGCCGCAACGACCTGGAGCGGGTCCAGGCGGAGGGCAGCCGCTGCGGGCTGGCCCTGCTGAACGGCGAGCCGGTAGGGGTTTATCTGCTGGGGTTCCAGGAGGCTGACCCGGAGATCGAAGGCATCGGCCTGTGCAAGGACTTCCGGGGCAGGGGCCTGGGCCGGGAGCTGCTGCTCTCGCTGATGGCGCTTCTGGCGGAAGAGGGGTACAAGCGGACCTGGCTGAGCGTCTCCACCTCCAATATCCAGGCCTATCCCCTCTATCAGTCGGCGGGCTTTGTCCAGACCCGGCTGCTGTCCCACTGGTATCAGGTGATCTCCGAGGGGGATCTGCTGGCCTGACGGGCAGCGGGATACAGAGAGAAAAAGGTGAGTGTGTGAATCGGACCATTGTGGCCCTGGGGGACGGGAACACCCGTTACTTCCTGGGAGATGAGGGAAAATGCGGCCCTCTGGAGCAGGCGTGGCCTGCCCAGATGGAGGCCATTCTGGCCGCACTGGGGGCCAAGACCGCGGTGCGGAACGAGGGCGTACCCGGCGAGACGGCGGCTGACGCCAGGGAGAAGTTTGCCGCCCGGAGCGCCGGGGCCAAGCTGTGTATTTTGGGCTTTGGCATGGAGGACATCCGCCGGCCCGAGCGGACCATGGTGTCCTATCTGGCCGAGATGGAGGATATGTTCCGCCAGGCCAGGGAGCAGGGGATGGGGATCATTGCCCTGGGCATTCCCTGGTTTGACAAGAATTACGCCGGGGAGCTGGTGCAGACCCGGCTGCCCAAGTGGAACGCCGGCCTGAGCCGGCTGTGCGAGGCGTGCGGGGTGCCCTTTGTGGACCTGTACCAGGCCCTTGGGGATGACCCGGACCGGTGGTACGGCGAGCGGAAGCTGCCCCGGCACAATCTGTCCGCCGCAGGAGAGCGGAAGGTGGCCGAGCTGGTGCTCCCCCTGGCCCTGCGGATGCTGCAGTAAATCAGGACAAGCTCAGGGGCTCCAGATTCCGGGCAATTCCCCAGAGCAGGAGGACGGCCGCCATGCCCCACACCAGGGCGGACTCCCCTCTGCTGAAGGCGGACCGCCCGGTTTTTACATACCGGGCCGCCTGACGGGCCAGCAGCGCCGCCAGAACGGGCAGCAGAAGCAGCAGCACCGGGTTGGCGGCCCAGGCGGCGGAGAGATCCAGCGTCAGCAGCGCCAGGCACATCCGGGTGACTCCGCAGCCGGGACACAGCAGGCCCGTGAGCGCATGGAACGGGCAAGGGATGGAAAGACCAGTCAGCCCGGCAAAAACAGCATAGGCGAGCCCGATCCCCAGGATCAGGCCCGCCTGCAGAAGCAGCCGTCTCAGACGATGCTTCGCCTCAGAAGTCATCGCCGCTGAAGTAGTACTTGTTCAGCTCGCTCTGAATCAGGGCCCAGGAGATGATGGACAGACCGAAAATGGACAGAACCAGGTAGATGACAGCCTGGCTGCCGGTGGGGACGCCCCGCTGGGCCCGGGCAATGTCCAGCTTTTCACCCATCTTGTAGGACCAGTAGATGCTGTAAATGCCGCAGGTAATGAGGGTGAACACCAGAGCCATGCCGCCGCTGGTGCGGCCCATGCCGGTGACCTCGGTGGAGTCGTCGGTGAGGCAGACCATCCAGTAGAGACCGTAGATGCCGCAGGTGATGATGGTAAGAACAATGCAGATGGCAACGCTGCGCTGATGCATATAGCTTCCTCCATTCCGGTTGTTTTCTGCCTCCAGTATAGAGGATATGGGGAAGAATTGCAATTAAGAAATCCTTAAAAGAGGGATACGGATTCATGAAAAAGGTTTTGCTTCTCACCACCGGGGGCACCATCGCCTCCCGGCCCACGGAGGAGGGCCTGGCCCCCGGACTGGACGGCGGCGGCATGGCCGCGCGGCTGTACGGCCTGACGGACAGCTATGCCCTCACCGTCCGCGATCTGCTGAGCATGGACTCCTCCAACATCCAGCCTGAGGAGTGGCAGGTTATCGCCCGGGCGGTGTACGAGAGCAGGGGGGATTTTGACGGCATCGTCATCACCCACGGCACCGACACCATGGCCTACACCGCCTCGGTGCTCTCCTTCATGCTCCGGGGCATTGAGATTCCGGTGGTGCTCACCGGCTCCCAGCTGCCCATCGAGCACCCCCTCACAGACGGGCTGGAGAACCTGCGCACCGCTTTTGCCATGGCCTCCTCCGGCGTGGGCGGGGTATTCGTGGCCTTTGACCGGAAGGTGATTCTGGGCTGCCGGGCGGTCAAGACCCGCACCACCGGCTTTGACGCGTTTGAGAGCGTCAACTGGCCCCTGGCCGCCCAGGCCAGCGCGGCCGGGCTGCTTCTGCGGCCTGAGGCGCTGCCCGCCCCCAGCGGGGAGCCCTGCGCACTGCGGGACGCCCTGTGCCGGGACGTGTTCCTCATCAAGCTGACCCCAGGGCTCAACCCGGAGATCTTCGACATGCTTTTGTCCATGCACTACCGGGGCGTGGTCATCGAGGCCTTCGGCGCCGGCGGGCTCCACTTCATCCGCCGGGACCTCATCGCCAAGCTCCACGCCGCCGTCCAGGCGGGCATGGCGGTGGTGGTGTGCTCCCAGTGCCTCTACGAGCGCAGCGATTTCTCCCTCTACCAGGCCGGGCAGAAGGCCCTGGCCGAGGGGGTCATCCAGGGCTACGACATGACCACCGAGGCCGCTGTCACCAAGCTCATGTGGTGCCTGGGCCAGACCGGCGATCCGGAGCAGGTGCGGGCCCTCTTCGCCCGCAGCCTCTGCGGCGAGGTGACCGTGGACAAGGGAATCTGAAATACGAGATAAAAAGGCCGGCGGTGCAGTTCAGATACTGCGCCGCCGGCCTTTTGTATGCTCAGGGACGGGGAGGCGGGAGGCTATTCCTGTCCCTCTTCCTCCTCCCGGAGATTTTCCAGGGCCACCTTTGTGGCCTCAATGACAAAGGCGGAAAAGGAGATTTTTGTCCCGCGGATAGCCTCCTCCACCTGGTCAATCACATAGTTGGGAAAGCGGATGTTCTTTGGGGTGGTCCCAGGCTCGGCGGGCAGCTTGAATTTTCTCGTCATACTATCACCTGCTGTACAGATATCCCTTTGTTTTGACGCGGAGGGCAGACTATTCCTGGTTTTCTTCCTCTTCCCGGAGATTTTCCAGGGCCACCCGCGTGGCCTCAATGACGAAGGCGGAAAAGGTGACGTCTGTGCCCCGGATGGCCGCCTCAACCTGCTCTATGATGTCGTTGGGAAAGCGTACATTTTTCTGTGTGGTTTTGGGAACGGCGGGGAGCTTAAATTTTCTTGCCATGAAACATCACCTGCTACACAGTTTGTACTTTACATTGTGTAGTATTTTGTATATTATTTATGCATAACAGTTTAATATTAAAAAGTATAGCAGGTGTAAAAAGATGAAGCAGATGGACATAATTTTATCTAATATGATTCGCAGCGGCAAAGTGAAAGTGGAAATCCCGGGGATAGAGCATATCGAAGCGGCAATGCGGGAGGAGAGCCGACAGGTGCTGTGGGAAATAGCGGGGATTGTGTTCAGCGACGAGATGGAGGACGGGGAAAAGATTGCCCGCCTGAAGGAGATGCTGGAACCGCAGAAGTAAAAGCGTCCGGCTGACAGCCGCAGGATGCGTATGGCGCGGCCGGGAGAAATTACGCCGGAATCAGGGCAATCTTGATGTGCAAAAGGTTTTATGATATACTCTAACACGCACATTGACAAAACGTGACAATAAGGAGAGAACGCGATATGAAGAGGCACAGGCCGGCGGTGATCGCCGCTGTTGTGGTCATCCTCATTGCCCTGATCGGCGCTATGTACGGGGTCTACTCCCATTTCGCCCCCAAGGCGGAGGCGGGAGAGAAGCATATTACCCTTACCATCCGGTTCCCGGAAGAGGAAAAGACCTATGAGCTGGACACACAGGCGGAATACCTGCTGGAGGTGCTGGACTCCGTGGCCGAAATAGACGGCGAGGAGAGCGCGGAGTTCGGCTACACGCTCTATACGATTGACGGCGTAACCGCAGATTTCACGACGGACAGCGCCTACTGGGCAATTTACGTGGACGGGGAGTACGGCACGCTGAATCTGGCCAGCCAGCCGGTGACGGACGGCGGAAGCTACACCATAGCCTATGAGACCTATGCGTAACAGGCCGGCGCATCCGGCCCGCACCGTGACGGTGCTCGCGCTGTGCACCGCGCTGGTGTTCAGCCTGCAGGTGGCGCTGGCAGCCATACCAAACGGCGAATGCGTAACGCTTCTGTTCATTGTCTTTACCCTGTATTTCCGCAGGTACACCCTGTATATCATATATCTCTTTGCGCTGCTGGAGGGCGTCACATACGGCTTTGGAATCTGGTGGTTCATGTACCTCTATGTCTGGACCATCCTCTGGGCTATCGTGATGGTGTTGGGCCGGCGTCCGCGCCGCGCGTGGTTCTGGGCGATTGTAGCTGCGTTTTACGGGCTGTTTTACGGCCTGCTGTGCAGCCTGCCCTACCTCGTCGCGGGAGGGCCCGCCATGGCCTTTTCCTGGTGGGTCGCCGGAATCCCCTTCGACATTCTCCACTGCATATTCAATTTCGCGATTACCTTAATCCTCTTCAACCCGATGGACCGGTTGTTCGCCCATTTACAGGCGAGAGGCGCGCTTCTCTGAAAGGCGCGCCGCCGGAGGAGCAGAAAAACGGACGGCCGCGGTCACATTGACCGCGGCCG
>CAJFTA010000080.1 GCA_904419835.1 uncultured Pseudoflavonifractor sp.
GCGAGCGGAGCGAGGACTTTTGCGCCGCTGTGCGGCGCGAAAGTAACGGCATTTTTGAAGGCTGTCGAAAAAGTCCCTGGACTTTTTCGACAGCCTGAGAAAGGCCGCGCCGCACGGCACGGCCTTTCTGCCGCTCCAGTGCGCACATAAAAATTTGCGTCTCCCTATTGACAAGGACTGTTATCTGTGTCTATACTGTATATGCTGAGTATACACAGTAAAACGAGGTGCACCGAATGGATATTATCATCAGCAACGCCGGCGGGGTGCCCATCTACGACCAGATTACCCGGCAGGTCAAGGGCCTGATTCTGCGGGGTGAGCTAAAGGAGGGGGAGGCCCTCCCCTCCATGCGGCTGCTGGCCAGGGAGCTGCGCATTTCCGTCATCACCACGAAACGAGCCTACGAAGAGCTGGAGCGGGAGGGCTTCATCACCACAGTCCCGGGGAAGGGGTGCTTTGTGGCGCCCCAGGACCCGGAGCTGGCCCGGGAGGAGACCCTCCGCCGGGTGGAGGAGCATCTGACCCGGGCAGTGGAGGCCGCCAAATCGGGCGGCGTCACCCTGGAGGAGATGACCGACACCCTCAACATCCTGTATGGAGACGATTAATATGGAAAATGCCATTGAAATTCGCCATCTCACCAAAGATTACGGCAGCTTCAAGCTGGACGATGTGACCTTCAACGTGCCCATGGGCACGGTTGTGGGCCTCATCGGGGAGAACGGCGCGGGAAAATCCACCACCATCAAGTGCATCCTCAACCTCATCCGCCGGGACGGCGGGGAGATTGTGCTCCTGGGCCGGGACAACATTGCCGGCGAGCGGGAGGTCAAGGAGGAGATCGGGGTGGTGCTGGATGAGTCCACCTTCCACGACACCCTGCGCTCCGGCGACGTGGGGAAAATCCTCCGCCGGGTCTACCGGAACTGGGACCAGCGCTGTTTTGAGCAGCTGCTGAAGAAGTTCGACCTGCCGGAGAAAAAGCTCCTGAAGGACTACTCCCGGGGCATGAAGATGAAGCTGTCCATCGCCGCGGCCCTGGCGGCCCGGCCCCGGCTGCTCATTCTGGACGAGGCCACCGGCGGGCTGGACCCGGTGGTGCGGGACGAGATTCTGGACCAGTTCCTGGATTTTGTCCAGGATGAGGACCACGCCATCCTCATCTCCAGCCACATCACCAGCGACCTGGAGAAGGCGGCGGACTACGTGGTCTACCTCCACAAGGGCAGGGTGGCTCTCCAGGGGGCCAAGGACGAGCTGCTGGAGGAGTACGGCCGCCTGGTGTGCGGCCAGGCCGACCTGGACAAGGTGGACCCGGCCTTCCTGGTGGGGGTGCGGAGGAGCCAGTTCGGCTGCGAGGCCCTGGTACGGGACCGGGAGAAATTTGTCCGGCTCTACCCGGCGCTGACCGTGGACCGGGTGACACTGGACGAGATTATGGTCTTTACCGCAAAGGGGGATATGGCGTCATGAGAGGCATGATTTATAAGGACTTTCTGGTCCAGCGCAAGCAGCTGGGGTACTACGGCGTGTTTTTCCTGGTGTATACGCTCCTGGCCGTGACGGATGTGATGCCGCCCGCCATCATGTATACCATGACCGTGCTCATCGGCATGATGGTGCCCATGGCGTCCTTCTCCTATGACGACCTGGCCCGGTGGAACAAGTACGCCGCCGCCACCCCCGCCGGACGGCGGGGCATCGTGGCCGGCAAGTATGTCTTTTCCCTGCTCTCCGTGCTGGCGGCGGCAGTGCTCTCCGCCCTGCTGCTGGCGGCGCTGGTGCTCCTGAAGCCGGCGCTGGGGCCCCTGGACGAGGGGCTGATCGGACTGCTGATCTGCGTGCTGATTACCATGGTCATCAATGCGGTGATGCTCCCCGTGCTGGTCAAGTTCGGCGCGGAGAAGAGCCGGCTTATCAGCATTCTGCTCTTCGTGGCCATCTTCGGAGGCATCCTGCTGCTGGGGCAGTTCGCCGGGGCGCTGGAGAACATTGTACTCCCCGCGTGGTTCTTCCTGGCCCTGCCCGGGCTGCTGGTGCTGCTGGCCATTGGAGGCTATGTGATCTCCTACTTCATTGCCTGTGGAATTTTTGAGAAGAAGGAGCTGTAAAGCGCCCTGATGCTTGCGCGCCGCCCCGCTCTGTGATAAACTAAAAAAAGAAAGAGGGAAGGAGCGTGGGGACCATGACCGCACAGGAAGCCATTCAGGAGCTGCTGAAAATCCAGCAGTACTGCACGCCCCGATCTCTCGCCGCCGTGGACTACGCCATCCGGGCCATCCAGGAGAAACAGGAGCGGGAGAAAGAGGAGAAGAAGTGAGCCCCCAGTCCTGCAAAAAAAGACCGCCTCATCTTGTGATGAGGCGGTCTTTTTTTGCAGAATGGATTAGGCGGTCTGGCGCTTCTTCATGAAGAACAGGAAGCACAGCATCAGCACAATGCCCACAGGCAGGGCGATGATACCCGGAATGCCGTTGGAGGCCAGCAGGCCGGCCAGCAGGTAGGAGATGCCGGCTATGGCCGCGCAGGAGATGGCGTAGGGCAGCTGCGTCGATACGTGGTTGACATGGTCGCACTGGGCGCCGGCGGAGGCCATGATGGTGGTGTCGGAGATGGGGGAGCAGTGGTCGCCGCAGACGGCGCCGGCCATGCAGGCGGAGATGCAGATGATGGCCAGGGGATCATCCATGGAGAACACGTTCTGCACGATGGGGATCAGGATGCCGAAGGTGCCCCAGCTGGTGCCGGTGGCAAAGGCCAGCAGACAGCCGATGACGAACACGATGACAGGCAGGAACATCTGCAGGTGCTCGGCGCTGCGGACAAAGTCACGGACAAAGTACTTGGCGCCCAGGGAGTCGGTCATGCCCTTCAGGCTCCAGGCGAAGGTGAGGATGAGAATGGCGGGAACCATGGCCTTGAAGCCCTCGGGGATACTGGCCATCATGTCCTTGAAGGACATGGCCCGGCGGGCGGCGTAGTACACCAGGGTGAAGAGCAGGCCGAAGGCGGAGCCCAGCATCAGGCCCACGGAGGCGTCGGAGTTGGAGAAGGCCTCCACAAAGTTGGCGCCGGAGAAGAAGCCGCCGGAGTAGATCATGCCGATGACGCAGCACGCCACCAGCACCAGAATGGGCAGCACCAGGTCAATGACCTTGCCCTTGGTTTCGTCGATATCCTCGTCCAGCATGGCGTAGGGGTTGGAGCCGGAGAACAGGTCGCCCTTCTCGATGGCGTTCTTTTCAAACTTGGCCATGGGGCCGAAGTCCACCTTTATAAACACCAGACCCAGCATCATCACGATGGTGAACAGGGCGTAGAAGTTGTAGGGGATGGCGCGGATGAACAGGTTCAGGCCCTGGCCCTCCTCGGCAAAGCTGGCCACGGCGGCGGCCCAGGAAGAGATGGGGGCGATGATGCAGATGGGGGCGGCGGTGGAGTCGATGATGTAGGCCAGCTTGGCCCGGGAGACCTGGTGCTTGTCCGTGATGGGCCGCATGACCGAGCCCACGGTGAGGCAGTTGAAGTAGTCGTCGATGAAGATGAGGCAGCCCAGGACAATGGAGGCCAGCTGGGCGCCCGCGCGGGTTTTGATGTTCTTCTGGGCCCAGCGGCCGAAGGCGGCGGAGGCGCCGGCCTTGTTCATCAGGGCCACCATGGCGCCCAGAATCACCAGGAAGATGAGGATGCCCACATTGTAGCTGTCGGACAGGACGGACACAATGCCGTCGCTGAACACATGGGTCAGGGTACCCTCAAAGCTGAAATTGGAGTAGAGCAGGCCGCCCACCACAATGCCGATGAACAGAGAGGAGTAGACCTCCTTGGTTATCAGGGCCAGGGCGATGGCGATGACCGGGGGCAGCAGGGACAGAATGGTGTTGAAGTAGTTGCTGGGGGACTGGACATAGCCTGTCCCGCCGCAGGTCTCACAGGTGACGGCCTCGCCGGTGTCGGAGAGGACGACGCCCAGGGTACCGCAGTCGGTACACTCGATCATCTTGGTGCCGGTCTCGTCGGTGGGGTCGCCGGCGGCGAAGGCGGTGGTCGTCAGGGCAAAGAGCAGCATCAGCAGCAGCGCAGCCCGGGCGAGCCAGGTTCTTCTTGTTCTCATGTTTTTCCCTCCCAAATATTGTACGGGGCACACACTGCCCCTGTGGCGCCAATGAAAAAAGCCATGGACGCTTATGGAAGCGCCCATGGCAAAACCAGGGTTCCCCGCCGGTGGAAAAGCGGGGAACCTCAGGATAGCGCTCCACATGCTGTGACAGTCCGCACGGTATTCCCGTACGGCCCAGGCCGCGCCGCCCAGGCAGGCGGAACAGCCTTCGGCGGTGCGCCCTCTCCCCGCGGGACGGCTGCCTGGCCTTGTCCCCGGGTACGCATGCGTACCGCGCCTCTATCCTCTTTATTAAAGAAGCGTAAGTATCCTATCATGGGTTCCAGGGAATGTCAAGGCTGAATCCGCCTTTTTCCACCGGAAGAATTTGTGCGATATGCTGATTTTTGAAATACCTGTTTACACCATTGATTTATCGTGGTAGTATACTAAAGCAAGAAGGCGAAACACCGGCGCCTGACAGAAGGAGGAACTATCATGAAGCTGAAAAGATGGCTGGCCCTTGCTCTGGCGCTGGCAACCACAGCGACCCTGACCGCCTGCTCCAACACCGCCGTCGGCGGAGACACAGGCGATGCAGCAGGCTCCCCCGCGCCCTCGGGCTCCCAGGCCGCGGCGGAGAGCGATGTGCAGTACGTAAAGGACAAGGGCACCCTGGTGGTGGGCATCACCTACTTTGAGCCCATGGACTACAAGGCCGAGGGCAGCGACGAGTGGATTGGCTTTGACGCCGACATGGCCAAGGCCTTTGCCGAGAGCCTGGGCGTGAGCGTGGAGTTCAGCGAGATCACCTGGGACTACAAGGTGGAGGAGCTGGAGTCCAAGGCCATTGACGTGGTCTGGAACGGCATGACCCTCACCGACGAGGTCACCTCTTCCATGGCCACCTCCAACCCCTACTGCACCAACTATCAGGTGCTGGTCTATCCCGCCGACAGGGCCGCCGACTTTGAGAACCTGACCTCTCTGGAGGGCCTGAGCGTGGCTGTGGAGTCCGGCTCCGCCGGCGAGGACGCCGCCCAGGCGCTGGGCGCCTCCGTTGTGCCTGTCCAGTCCCAGGCCAACACCCTGATGGAGGTGTCCGCCGGCACCTCTGACGCCGCCGTCATCGACGTGCTCATGGCCGCCGCCATGATCGGCGAGGGCACCAGCTACGCCGACCTGGCGTACAGCGTGAACCTGAACGAGGCCCAGGGCCTGGACGCAGAGGAGTACGGCGTGGGCTTCCGCAAGGGCTCCGACCTGGTGGACGCCTTCAACCAGTTCTGGGCCGATGCCGTGGCTGCCGGCACCGCCCTTGAGACAGCCACCACCTACGGCCTTGAGGATGCTGTCATCCTTGACTGACCTGACTGAATGACCGGAGCCTATTTATAATGACAAAGGCAGAGGGCGCGCTCCGCTCTCTGCCTTTGCCCGGCTTTCCCCTGTGCATCCCCATCTCCATACAGAGAGGACGATTCCATGTTCTGGACCACCCCTGAATTCCCCGTTGTGGTAAAAGCCCTGAATGAGGGCTTCCTGGTGACCCTTCAGCTCTTTTTTGTGACCATCATCGGCGCCGTGCCCCTGGGCCTTGTCATCTCCTTCGGCTCCATGAGCCGCTGGGCGCCCCTGCGGCGGCCCGTCCGCTGGGCGCTGGCCCGGAAGGGCAGGAAGCCCGGCAGCGTGGCAAAGCTGCTCTCCGCCTTCCGGCCCATCAGCCTCATCTGCCGCCTGGTGGTGTGGGTGATCCGGGGCACCCCGCTGATTCTCCAGATCATCGCCCTCTTCTATGTCCCCGGCATGCTGGACCTGTTCACCTGGGGCGGCGGTGAGCGCTCCCGCTTTGCGGCGGTGGCCGTGGCCTTTATCATCAACTACGCCTGCTATTTCTCCGAGATCTACCGTGGCGGCATCCAGAGCGTGCCGGTGGGGCAGCAGGAGGCGGGCCAGGTGCTGGGCATGACCAGGAGGCAGATTTTCTTCAAGGTCACCCTGCTCCAGATGATCAAGCGCATCGTGCCCCCCATGTCCAACGAGATCATCACCCTGGTGAAGGACACCTCTCTGGCCCGGGCCATCTCCCTCAAGGAGGTCATCTGGGTGGCGGAGTCCTTCATGAAGGGCAACCAGGGCATCTCCGGCCTGCTGTGGCCGCTGTTCTTTGTGGCGGTGTACTACCTTGTGTTCAGCGGCGTGGTGACGCTGCTGCTGGGCCGGCTGGAGAAGAAGCTGGCCTATTTCCAGTGAGAGGAGGGGACCGAAATGGCAATTCTGGAAGTACATAATATTGAAAAGCACTTTGGCCCCACCCGGGTGCTGGAGGACATCAGCTTTGAGCTGGAGCAGGGCCGGGCCCTGGCCATCATCGGCTCCTCGGGCAGCGGCAAGACCACCCTGCTGCGCTGCCTGAACTTTCTGGAGACCCCGGACAAGGGGCGCATTGTGGTGGGCGGGGAGACCCTCTTTGACGCCGACGGCCCCAACAGCCGCAAGGAGCAGGACATCCGCCGCAAGCGGCTCCACTTCGGGCTGGTGTTCCAGTCCTTCAACCTGTTCCCCCAGTATACGGCCCTCCAGAACGTGACCCTGGCCAGCCAGCTGCTGGCCAAAGAGCGGCCCGACTTCAAGCAGAACAAAAAGCAGATTTTTGCCCAAATTGAGGCGGAGGGGCGGGCGCTGCTGGAGCGGATGGGCCTGGCCAACCGGGCCGGGCACTACCCCAGCCAGCTCTCGGGCGGGCAGCAGCAGCGGGTGGCCATCGCCCGGGCCCTGGCCCTCAAGCCGGACATCCTCTGCTTTGACGAGCCCACCTCCGCTCTGGACCCGGAGCTGACCGGCGAGGTGCTCAAGGTCATCCGGGGCCTGGCCGACCAGCACACCACCATGATCATCGTCACCCATGAGATGGCCTTTGCCCGGGACGTGGCGGATCAGGTGATGTTCATGGACGGGGGCCTCATTGTGGAGCAGGGCCCCGCCCGGCAGGTCATCGAGAACCCCCGGGAGGAGCGGACCAGGCAGTTTCTGGCCCGGTATCACTGAAAAACCAGTAAAAATGGCGCTCTCCCATGGGGAGAGCGCCATTTTTCAGTCTGTCGAAAAAGTCCAGGGACTTTTTCGACAGCCTTCAAAAATGCCGTTACTTTCGCGCCGCACTGCGGCGCAAAAGTCCTCGCTCCGCTCCCCGGAAG
>CAJFTA010000081.1 GCA_904419835.1 uncultured Pseudoflavonifractor sp.
CAGGCTGTCGAAAAAGTCCAGGGACTTTTTCGACAGCCTTCAAAAATGCCGTTACTTTCGCGCCGCACAGCGGCGCAAAAGTCCTCGCTCCGCTCGCCGGAAGCCTTGCTGTGCAAGGCTTCCAGGGCATTCGATCCCACGCGAGGCGGGCGGCTGCCCCCTCGCGCTCCCCCGCCCCGGTTCAGGCGGGCGCTTTTAAACTGAGGTTTTTCGACACGCTGAGGCCGCGCCAGATGGCGCGGCCTCAGGCTGTCGAAAAAGTGGCTACCGCCACTTTTTCGACAGGAGCTTCATGAAATTTTCGCCTCGATTTCTGATGAAATTGTCGGCAAAAATTTCATGCGAAGTGTCATGTTCGAGGCACATGTCCCCGACAATGACGGACTTTTATTTGATTCCGTCATCTGCGGATGACGGAACTCTGCGAGGCTTCCCCTTCTGGGAGGTTTTTTGACACGCTGAAGGCCGCGCCGGGCGGCGCGGCCTTCCTGTATGTTTTTCTTATTCCTCCTCAGCGTTGAGAAGGCTCTCCGCCCCGTACCGCAGGCAGCGGCGCAGGCGGCGCTCCCCCCGCTTGATGGTGCGGGAGACGGTGGACTTGTCCACGCCAAGCCGCTCCCCAATCTCCCGCATGTTGAGGCCCTCGGCGTAGTAGAGCAGCAGGGCCTGGCGCTGGTGTGGGGTCACGTCCTCCTGAAGGGCCCGGATCAGGTTGCGCCGCAGCCGTGAGCGCTGCTCCCCGTTGTCCTCCGCCATGGTCCTGGCGTACACCGCCATGTCCGCCGCGTAGGCCCCGCCCCTTCTATATCGCGTATTTGACATTGCGCCAATACCCCCTGTCATAATATCGCTCTGTGACGACGGCCAGATCCCTGGCCTCCCGCCACATTGTCTCCAAAGTTCTGATGCGGCCCTCCAGGACCAGCCGTGCCCTGGCGTCCGCCTCGCCGTTACGGCGCAGCTCCAGCTCGGTGATCCGCCGCCGCAGGACCCGGGCCTGGGCCCGGTATTCCACTGACATCTCCAGTAACGTCATGAATCTCTCCGCTTTGCTCCATTTCCTCTTGTTTTTTCTCCGCCCGGCACTGGGGGCACAGCTCCGTCCCCTCCTCCAGCTCCCAGGCGTAGATCTCATTCCGGCACCGCCGGCACCAGGCCGCCGCCGGTTGGCGCTGCATATCCCGCAGCGGATTGGTAAAAATCCTCCCGTTCGTGCTCTCTCTCCCGTCTCTCAGGACTCTTTTCTGCCCTCTCAAAATTTTTTGAATTTTTTTGTTTTTTCTGTTGACAACCCTCCCTTTGCCTGATATAATAAGCAACGTTGTGGACGAGCTGAGAGCTGAAACGCTGGTGTAGCTCAGTTGGTAGAGCAGCTGATTTGTAATCAGCAGGTCGGGGGTTCGAGTCCGTCCACCAGCTCCAAAACTTCATATGGAGGAGTTCCCGAGTGGCCAAAGGGGGCAGACTGTAAATCTGTTGCGTCTCGCTTCGGTGGTTCGAATCCACCCTCCTCCACCAACTCGTCGCAAGCGTCACATTGCTTGCGACGAGTTTTTTATTCCATTACAAAAGTCATCGTGCGCTCATGCCGCTGCTCCTCGCTTCCAAACCGAAGCCGCTGCGCTGGGCTTCGGTTTGGGCCCGTCTTTGCGGCGGCGGCTTTCTCCTGCCATTTGAACCTGTTGATTTTAACCGTTCTCTAAACCAGGGCAGGCGCCGCATCGCCTGCTCTGATTTTTTATGAAATCCGGAACCAGCTCTCTCTGCGGCGACCCTCCCCCTTTCTTTCTGCCCCGCCGGAACCAGAACTTACGTTCTAGTTCCCGTTTATATTACCACTGCCGCGCCGTATCGTCAATATGATTTTCTTATGTTAATCGAACAATTGTTTTATAAAAGTCCCGATATTGGGATAATTCCCCGGAGAGGAGCCCTCTGCCATGCTGACTCAGGACTGGATGATGCGCCAGATTGAAACCATGACCCTTGCCATTGCCAAGCTCATGTTCCATAAGGACTCGGCAGAATACGAGATGCGCGGCGGCCAGGAGGCCCTGACCGCCGCCGACAGCCTCCACGCCTCCCTCAACGCCCTGCTGCGCGAGGGCCGCGTTGCCGAGGGTGAGGACCTGCTCTTCTCCTCCCTGAACACGGAGGACCCCGCCTTTCTGGAGGCGGCGGTGGACTTCTACTTCCGCCTGAACCTGCTCTCCGACCAGGAGCTGGAGGCGGGCAACTTCTCCCGCCAGGAGATTGAAGAGGGGCTCCGGGACGTGATGGACCAGTACGGCGTGGTGCTGCCCTGACATTCTACCAACCATGAAGCAGAAAACGCCCGTGAGGCGGCCTGGGGCCGCCTCACGGGCGTTTTACGTCTTTCCGGTTATATGCCCAGCTGGAAGCCGTCCCCCTTGCCGGAGAGGCCGTCCTTGTCCAGCATCCGCTCCAGTACCGCCACATCGGTGGTGATGTCCATGGCGTCATCCTGGAAGAGCTTGTCGAGCTGCTTCTCGAAGCCCTCCACCACCTTATCCATCATGCCCTCGATCCGCTCCTTGGCGGCCGAGATGTTCTCGCCCTCGATGCCCTGGGCCTCCATCTGTGCGTAGGCCTTCAGGATTTTCAGCGTGGTGGGCAGATAGTAGCTCAGGAAGCTGCGCAGCTGGCTGTTCTTGTTGGGATTCTTTCGCTGGTAATCCAGAATCTTTCCGGTGATTTCCCCGATGCGGTCGATTTTCTCGCTCATCACCGGGTCCTCGATGGCGTCGTTCACCTGCCGGATCTCCCGGAGGATGGCGTCATCGTCCTCCGGCTGGGCAGGCTGCTCCTCCTCCGGCTCCGGCTCGGGCTCCTCCTGGAGGCCCTCGTCGGAGAGAATCAGACGGCCGCTGGCCATGTCCAGATATCCGGTTGGAATGTACCCCTCATCCAGCATCTCCTGGATGTCGTCGCAGGCGGTGTGGTAGGAGACGGGCATGGCCTGAGCCAGCGAGCCGATGGAGATGCTCTCCCGCTTTCCGATGAGGGCCAGATACTTGCGGAAGCGCTTGGCCTTCTTGTTCCGCTGGGTGCCGCACACCAGCAGCACCAGGCCCGCGCCCAGCAGCCCCAGGGGGAAGCCGATGCTCTGGAGCATATAGATAAAGCCCATGCCCACGGTGTCGAAGAACTCCACAAAGGAGATGAAGCCGCCGAAGATGGCCAGGATGGCGCCCCAGATCATCATACCCTTGCCCTTGTTCAGGTCCACGGGCCGGCGCTTGGGGATAAAGCGGCCCTTTTTGTCCCGGGGGCGATCGTTCACGCCCTGCATCCCCGGCTGGGCGGTCTGGGCGGTCTGCTGGCCCTGATAGCGGTACTCGTACTTGTAGCCCGATCCGGCGCTCCCGGTCTGGCTGTCCGAGGGGCGGTAGGGGCCGGTGGCACTCGTATGATAGTTGTTGCGGCTGTTCCGTCTGCCGCCGAAGGATCGGCCCGTCAGCTTCATGAAGAGCAGCACCAAACCCACCGGCCAGAATATCACCAGCGCCGCCACCACCACAATCCAGGACATTAAGTCCCCATTGTTATTGCCGCCGCCGTTGTTATTGTAGTTGTACGCCATCCCCAGCGCCTCCTATATCCCGCTCCCGGCGGACCGGGCCGCCGTTCCCTGTTGAATCATATAATATCATATCTGTGGAAAAAATAGATTGATTTTTTCTTTAAAATCTTTAAAATTTATCTTCTCTCCCGCCATGCCCGTAAAACTTCATGCGCAATGGGCCGCGCCGCCTCCGGCGGCATATGGCCAATTTTACTATGCAAAAGCATAGCAGAATATGGTACAATATAGGGGACAGGTGTCCTCTTCCGTCTCAGGCAGACGGCTTGCCGCCACCATTGCGGATGGAGATATGATACAACGAAAGCACTTTCTTGTAAAGGGGGTCCGATGTCCCATCCCCGGCTTTCCCGGCGTGGACCCGGAGGGAGCCGCCCGGTACAGCGCGGAAAATGTGTAACCGTTCTGTAATTGCTTTCCCCGGCAACGGGTCCTATAATGTATACTGATTTCGTAGATTCTGCGGGATATTGGAGTGATTATCATGGGAAACAGCGCGGACGGCAAGCGCGTTATACAAAAAAAGAAGAGCAAATCCGGCGGCGGGAAGATTGCCGTCATCATTGTCATCACGCTTCTGGTCCTTCTGGCCGGGGCCTATGCGGCCCTGTGCGCCTGGGTGAGCGGGGGGACGATTCTGCCCAACACCACCCTGACGGTGCCCGGCCACACCCTGGACCTGTCCGGCATGACCCGGGAGCAGGCGGAGCAGACCATCAGCCGGGAAGCCGAGGGCTGGTACCCCGCCTCTTTTCAGCTGACCAGCAGCGAATACCCCAAGCTGGACCGGGAGATTAACGGGGATTCCCCCCTGTTTCAGCTGGACGCCTCCGCCCTGGCGGCGGACGCCTGGTCCCATGGCCGGGAGCAGGGCTTCCTGGGAGGCGGCGTCGCCTGGCTGAAGGCCGCCTTCGGCAGCGGCTGCGCCATTGAGGCCCAGCCCCAGCCCTCCGCAGAGCTGGAGCAGCTGCTCTCCGAGCTGCCCGGCGAGCTAACCAGGGCGCTGGATTCCGGCCTGACCGAGAGCACCTACGAGGTCACGGACACCGACCTCATCATCCGCAAGGGCGTCTCCGGCCTGAGCGTGAACGCGGCCGACTTCCGTGACCTGGTGATCGACAGCCTGCTCACCGGCCGCACTTCCATCGAGGTGTCCCCCCACGTCATCCCCCCCAAGGCGCTGGACTTTGAGGCCATCTACCGGGAGGTCTACAAGGAGCCGGCGGACGCCTATCTGGACAAGGAGGCCGGCGAGATCGTCCCCTCGGTCACCGGCGTCAGCTTCGGCATCTCCACAGCTCAGGCGCTGCTGGAGCGCACTGAGGAGGGCAAGGAGTGCCAGGTGCCTCTCACCCTGACCGAGCCCGATATCACCACGGAAGAGCTGGAGGACAGCCTGTTCAAGGACGTGCTGGGCAAGAGCAGCACTCGGACCGCCGGCCCCTCCAACCGCTGGCACAACGTGGATCTGGCCTGCCAGCGGGTCAACGGCACCATCCTGCTGCCCGGCGAGGTGTTCTCCTACAATGAGCTGTGCGGCCCCTATTCTCAGGCGGGCGGCTATCTGAAGGCGGGCGCCTACGTCAGCGGCACCACCCAGGACACCTGGGCCGGCGGCATTTGCCAGCTCTCCTCCACCATCTACTACACCACCCTCAAGGCCAATCTGGAGACGGTGGAGCGCACCAAGCACAAATACGACGTGGGCTACCTGCCCTCCGGCATGGACGCCACCGTGTACAGCAATTCCTACGACTTCAAGTTCAAGAACAACACCGACTACCCCATCAAGATTGAGACCACCCTCACCAAGGACAGCAGCGGCGTCCGCTGGTGCAACGTGACCATCTACGGCACCAACACCACCGGCATCTACGGTGACCCCTACTCCGTCAAGCTGTCCACCATCCCCTACGAGACCTACTATGAGCCCAGCGATTCGGTCCCCCAGGGCAGCCAGCCCCAGCGGGACTCCACCCGCACCGGGTATACCGGCAAGACGGTGGAGGTCCATCAGCGCCTGCGGGACGCCGACGGCAACGTCATCAGCGACACCGTCATCCACACCGACACCTTCTCCGTGCGCAACGCCTACTATTTCTACAATCCCGCCGATGCCGCGCTCTGGGGCATTGACCCGGCCACCGGCCTGCGGAACCTGACCCCGGTGACGCCCTCCCCCTCCCCCTCGGAGTCCGCGTCCCCGTCGCCCTCTCCCTCTGAGAGCGTGACGCCTTCCCCGTCGCCGTCGGAATCTGCGTCTCCATCCCCGTCCCCGTCGGAGAGCCCGGCGCCGTCGGAATCTCCCTCTCCGTCTCCGACGGATACGCCCTCCCCGTCTCCGTCGGAATCCCCCTCCGCCACGCCGGACGGTGACGGCAATACCCCGCCGGAGGGCATCCCCATTGCCGGCTCCTCCGTGCCGCTGGATTGAACCGGTCGGAGCGCACACCGGAAGATGTGCGCTCCGATTCTTTTTTGATTTAATTGTTTTGTAATACTTTCTGTTTTCTTTGTTTACAATTTTACTCTAAGATAAGAATCAGCGAGAGACAGCATCTTCTTCATTTCATGTATCCCTCTTTCCTTCCTTTGCATGAGCAGCCCGCGCCGGTACCGGCGCGGGCTGTCTGCGTTTTTCTCTGTTCAGTCGCTGCCCAGCAGCACCGGCTGCACCTGCCGGCCCGCCATGGCCGCCTCCACCGTCTCGGGAACAAGTCCAAAATCCGCCACCAGGGAGGTGGGCTTACCCGCCGGGTCGTCCTGGCGGAAGGGGACGAAATACACGTTCTTCTTGTCCAGCAGCACGCCGATGTTCCTGGCGCTGGCCGCCAGGCCGTCGTTGGTGGCCACTGCAATGACCAGGGGCCGCCCGTTGCGCAGATGGGCCTTGGCCGCCATGGTCACCGTGGAGTCGGTCACGCCGGCGGCCAGCTTGGCCAGGGTGTTGCCCGTGCAGGGGCAGATAACCAGCACGTCCAGCAGCTTCTTGGGGCCGATGGGCTCGGCGCCCAGGATGGAGTCGATGGGCCGCTTGTCGCAGATACGCTGCATCTCCCGCATGAAATCGTGGGCGCAGCCAAAGCGGGTATCCGTGGCGGCGCTCCGCTCGGAGACGATGGGCGTCACGTCTTTCCAGCGGCGGTGCACCGCCTCCAGGGCGGCCATGGCGCTGTCGTATGTACAGAAGGAGCCGCAAAAGGCAAAGCCTACCTTCCAGTCTTCCATGCTCACACTCCTAACTCGCTCAGCATATTGTAGATGGTGTTTTTGATGCTCTCCCCGGCGGTCACCGGCGCCGTCTTGCCCGGCAGGGACAGCGCCCAGATGACCCGCACCCCCAGCCGTGCGGCCGCCTCAAAATCCACCCCTGCGGCGTTGCCGGTTGGATAAACAGCGGCAGAAAAGAGGGGCGCCCGCCAAATGGCG
>CAJFTA010000082.1 GCA_904419835.1 uncultured Pseudoflavonifractor sp.
GCGAGCGGAGCGAGGACTTTTGCGCCGCTGTGCGGCGCGAAAGTAACGGCATTTTTGAAGGCTGTCGAAAAAGTCCCTGGACTTTTTCGACAGCCTGAGCCCGGCGCGAAATGCTTCGCGCCGGGCTGTTTTTCGTTCTTTTTCAGGCCAGCTTTTTCTCCTCCTCCGGCTGGGCGGGGGCGGTCTGCCGGGCGGGCGGGGCCAGGGGGAGCACCACAGTCATGCGGGTGCCGATGCCCTCCCGGCTGGTCACCTCGAACCAGCCGCCGTGGCGGTCCACAATCCACTTGGCGATGGCCAGGCCCAGGCCGGTGCCGCCGGTCTGGCGGGCCCGGGACTGGTCGGTGCGGTAAAAGCGCTCAAAGATATGGGGCAGGCTCTCGGCGTCGATGCCCTGGCCCTCGTCCTGGACGGTGAGACGGGCGGTGCCGTCCCGTTTCTCCACCCCCAGGCGGATGTGTCCGCCGGCGGGGGTGTACTTGATGGAGTTGTCCACCAGAATGCGCATGGCCTGCTTGATGAGGCCTATGTCGGCGTGGATGGTCACGTTCTCCTCCCACCGGGCGGAGAACTGGTGGGTCTGGTCGATCATCTCGGTCTCCCGCAGCACCTCGGCGGCCACGGCGGTCAGGTCGAAGTCCTCAAACTCCACGTGCATGGACTCGTTGTCCCCCCGGGCCAGGAAGAGCAGCTGCTCCACCAGCTCCTTCATGGAGGCGGCCTCGGCGCTGATGGCGTCGATGGCCTCCTGCCGGGTCTCCGGGTCGTCCTTGCCCCAGCGGTTGAGCATGTTGGCGTAGCCCTGGATGACGGCGATGGGGGTGCGCAGCTCATGGCTGGCGTCGGAGACAAAGCGCATCTGGGAGCGATAGGCCTCGTTGATGCGGTCCAGCATGGCGTTGATGGCCTGGGCCAGGGTCTTCAGCTCCTTCTGCTGGCTGGTCACCGAGATGCGGGTGTCCAGGTGGGTGGCGTTGATCTGGTCCAGCTTGCCCGCCAGGGCCTGGAGCTCTTCCGGGGACATGCCGGAGACGGTGTTGAGCCGGGCCGCGGCGGCGGCCAGGTCCTGGATGGGACGCAGGGTCTTTTTAATGGTCCCGGCGTTTTTGAACAGGTTGGAGATGAGGCTGAGAAGCTGGAACACCAGCAGCACCCGGGACGCCACGGAGAAGAAGGTCATGGGCCCCTGGAGGTCCAGGGTGATGGCGTATGGCTCCTCCCCCGGCATCTCCACAGTGTAGCTGGTGGCGCCGCCGGTGTGGAAGGCCACCAGGAAGAAGAAATTCATCTCGCCCGGATTGAAGTACCGCACGCCCCGGGCGGTGGCGTCCGGGGAGGGCAGCCACTCGGGCAGGCGGAAGCCCTCGCCGGTCCCGCCGCCCGCGGTGACGATGTAGTTGCCCGCGTTCATCCACTCGGTGGCCTCCGCCGTGGGCACGCCCCGCTCCTCCACCAGGCCGTTGATCTCGGCCGCCTGCTTCTCGGCCCAGATGAACATGCCGCCGCAGAAGATCAGGGTGATGAGCAGATTCATGCCCACGTAGATACCCAGCAGGCGGAAAAAGAGCCTGGTGTTGAGCTTCAGAACAATGGAGGACTTGGTCCGCTCCGGCCTGTTGACTTGTTTCGCTGCCATACTCCATTCCCCATTCCGCGCCGGTACGCGCCGGCCTGTCCGCTTTTTCCCGCCGGGGGTCAGCCCTCCAGCCACGCCAGCACAGGGGCCAGCTGTTCTTCCGTAATCCAGCAGCCGCCGGCGGCAAAGGCCTCCTTCATCTGGCGGTCCGTCTCAGTCTCCGCCGGGCGCCTGGCCACCGTCCGGGCCATGGGAGCCATGACGGCTTTGTACAGGGCCGGGAGCTGCCGCGGGGCATACCCGCCCCGGAGATAGAACAGGGGCGTCCGGGCGTCCAGGCCGTTGTCCCGGGCCAGCTTCTCCCGGTCCACCTGCTCGGGCAGGGCCATGCCCACGGCGCACACGGCCTGTACGTCAAACCGCTTCCGGGCCTGCTTGAGGCCCTTCACGCCGCCGGCCATCAGCCAGCCCAGGTAGATCACCGGCGTATTGGGGGCCAGACCGGCCTCCTTCAGCTCCAGCACCGGCAGCTCCGCAGCCCTGCCCAGCATGTGGGCGTACCGCTGGGTATGCCCGGTGCAGCTGGTGTAGACAATCGCTCCCGCTCTCATTCGCTCTCCTCCCGGATGACATAGCCCACGCCGCGGACGGTGTGGATCAGCTTGATGCCAAAGGCCTCGTCAATTTTGGCGCGGAGGAAGCGGATATACACGTCCACCGCGTTGGTCTCCCCCACGAAGTCAAAGCCCCACACGTTGTCCAGCAGGGACTCCCGGGAGATGACCTTCTCCTTGTTCTCCAGCAGGTAGCGCAGCAGGTCGAACTCCCGGCGGGTCAGCTCCACGGCCGTGCCCTTCACGGTGACCTCGTGGCGCTCCGGGTCCATGGTGAGGGGCCCGGCGGTGAGGACGGTCCCCTCCTGCCGCGCCGGCCGCTTGCGCAGGGCGGCCCGGATGCGGGCCAGCAGCTCCTCAATCTCAAAGGGCTTGGTGATATAGTCGTCCGCCCCCGAGTCCAGGCCGGACACCTTGTCCACCACCGTGTCCCGGGCGGTGACCATGATAACGGGCACCTGGCTCTCCCGCCGCAGGCGGCGGAGCACCTCCATGCCCGACATGGACGGGAGCATGATGTCCAGCAGAATCAGGTCAAAGCCGCCGGAGAGGGCCTTTTCCAGGCCCTCCCGTCCGTCAAAGGCCTTCTCCACCTCGTAGCCCTCGTAGCGCAGCTCCAGCTCCACCACCCGGGCCAGCTTCTCCTCGTCCTCCACCAGCAGAATCTTATCCGGCATACCCCTTTGCCTCCCAACAGGCGGCCTGTCGCGCCGCCCTTACTCCTTCTTGTCACCGCTGGAGAGCCAGCGGTCCAGCTCCTCCAGCTTCTTGTCCACGGCCCCCAGGGCCTTATCCACGGCGCTGATGGCCTTGTCGGCCACGTCGGCCCGCTGGGCGGCCTCCGCCGCCTTCTTCACGGCGCGCTCCGCCGCGCTGGCCGCCCGCTCGGCCGCTCTCGCCGCCTTCTCCCCGGCGGCCTCCGCCTTTCTGCGCCGCTCCCGGCGCTTCTCCTCCCGGTCCGGCTCGCCGGCGGGCGGTTTCTTTTCCTTCTTCTCGCCGGTGAACTCCCGGTGCACCTCCCGCACCATGCCGTCCACCGTGTCGGACATGCTGTCCATCACGCTGTTGACCGACTCCTTGCCCAGGTCCGGCCCCGCGAAGCGGTACCGGCAGCCCAGGAACAGCCCGATGATCAGCAGGGGCATCGAGATCCAGAACACCAGGATGATCAGCAGCGCCAGAATGAGCACCGGCATGGAGGTCATCATCTCCCCCCGGCGCCACACCTCGAACTGGTTCACCGTGGCGTGGCGGAGCAGGTTCTTCCCCGCCTCCCACACCTCGGCGGCGCCGTCCCGCCAGTCGCTGCGCTTCTTTCCCCGGCCGCTCTGGCCGTTCTCCGGGCTTAGCACCAGCCGGGCGGCCTCCGCCGCCTTCTCCCCCGGCCTGGTGGTGAAGGTGGCCCCGGCAGTGCGGCTGTGCCCCTCCCGCTCCAGCAGAATGATGGCGTCCAGCAGATTGCCGCCGGTCCGCTCCAGGGCGTCCCGGCATGCCTCGTAGGTGGCGCCCGACTTCTCCCGGAGGCGCTCCACCTGTTCCATTGTCACTGCCATGGAGGTTCCCCCATTTCCTGTTATCTGGGAACAGTATACCTCCGCAAGGGGGCGGAGACCATTTACTGATTCTTAAAACTCAATTAAAATGCCTGCCCTCACAGCCGGGCCGCGCCGGTATCCCGGGCGGCCTGGGCCACGGCCTGGGCCACGGCGGGGGTAATTCTGGGGTCAAAGCCCTCGGGCACAATGTGATCGGGCGCCAGATCGTCCCCCACCAGATCGGCCAGGGCATAGGCGGCGGCCAGCTTCATCTCGTCGTTGATGTCCCTGGCCCGCACGTCCAGGGCGCCCCGGAACACGCCGGGGAAGGCCATCATGTTGTTGATCTGGTTGGGGAAGTCGCTCCGGCCGGTCCCCACCACGGCGGCGCCGGCGGCCAGGGCCGCGTCGGGCATAATCTCGGGCACCGGGTTTGCCATGGCAAAGAGGATGGGGTCCTTGGCCATGGAGCGCACCATGTCCTGGGTGACCAGGTTGGGGGCGGACACGCCCACAAACAGGTCGGCGCCCGCCATGGCCTCGGCCAGGCCGCCCCGGACAGCGGGCCGGCTCAGCTCGGCCAGCTCGGAGAGCCAGGGATCGCCGGCCAGGTCGGGCCGGCCGGGATAGACCACGCCGTGGATGTCGCAGAGGACGGCGTGGCGCAGGCCCATCTTCCACAGCAGCTTGAACACGGCGGTGCCCGCCGCCCCCGCGCCGGAGAACACGGCGCGGATATCCCCGATGTTCTTCCCGGTGAGCCTGAGGGCGTTGGTAAGGGCGGCCGCCACCACAATGGCGGTGCCGTGCTGGTCATCATGGAAGATGGGGATGTCGCAGCACTCCTTCAGCCGCTTCTCAATCTCAAAGCACCGGGGGGCGGAGATGTCCTCCAGGTTGACGCCGCCGAAGGAGCCGGAGAGCAGGCGGATGGTATTGACAATGTCGTCCACGTCCTTGCTGCGGATGCACAGGGGGATGGCGTCCACGCCGCCGAAGGCCTTGAGCAGGAGGCACTTGCCCTCCATGACGGGCATGCCGGCCTCGGGGCCGATGTCGCCCAGGCCCAGTACGGCGGTGCCGTCGGTGACGACGGTGACCGTGTTCCACCGGCCGGTGAGCGCAAAGCTCTTGTCCGGGTCCTTCTGAATTTCCAGGCAGGGGGCTGCCACGCCGGGGGTATAGGCCAGGGAGAGGGCCTCCCGGCTGTCCACCGCCACCTTGGGCGTTACACTCAGCTTGCCTCTCCACTGGTAGTGCAGGCGCAGGGACTCTTTTGCATAATCCATAGACGGGCCTCTTTTCACATGATTTCCCGGCGGCGCTCTGCCGCTCGGGGGCAATTATTTTGTTATTATACTATGCCCGCCGGGATGGCGCAAGGGCGGCCCGGTTCTTTCCACTTTACCCGGCCGGAGGGGGTGTGGTATAATAATTATGTATTGCCCCATCCCCTTTCCTCCATCCCTTTTTCCGGGAGGTGTGCTGAATATGAACTGGAAAAAATGCCTGCTCTCCCTGCTGTGCGCCGCCGCCATTGTGCTGGGGATCTCCCTGTCCGGCGCCCGGGCGGCCGAGGGCAGGATTACCATTCTGGCCCTTAACGACCAGGTAATCACCCCTATCAGCTCCACAAATATGCCCATCCAGGTGGGCGGCACCTACTATCTCCCCTATACGGTGTTTGACCCCAATGTGGTGGACGTGGACCTGGGCGTCAAGTACTCCCTGCGGGACAATGTCCTGACCCTCTACACCAAGCAGGCGCTGCTGAAATACGACCTGAACGCCGGCACCTGCGAGGACCGGGACGGCAACACCGGGTACACCCGGGCCGTTGTCCGGGGCAGCATGATCTATGTCTCCATGCCCAGCGTATGCTCCTTTTTCGGCATCCAGTCCTATCAGGAGGCCACGGCCTACGGCCAGGTCATCCGCCTGACCACCTCCAGCGCGGTGCTCTCCGACCGGGATTTCATGGACTCTGCCCTGTCCACCTCCATTGCCGACGCCTATAAAAAGTACTGGCAGGCCCAGGAGAGCCTGAACCCCTCTCCGTCCCCCTCCCAGCCGGCGTCTCCCTCCCCGTCGGTCCCCACGCCCTCTCCCTCGCCGTCCCCCACGGACACGGACAGCGGGGACAAGCGGCATGTGACGGTCTCCCTGGCCTTCCGCCACACCGACGGGACGGGGCTGGCCGATATCCTGGACCTCTTGGCCCAGGAGAACCTCTCCGCCCTCTTCTTCCTGCCGCCGGACGCCGTTGGGGACAGCGCCGCCCTCATCCGCCGCATGGTGGGGGCGGGGCACGGCGTGGGGCTGTCGGTGGCGGGCGGGCCTGCCGCCGATGCCGCCCAGCTGCTCTCCGAGGGGAACCGGCTGCTGGAGCTGGCCACCCATATGAACACCCGCACCGTCCTGGTGGAGAACGGGGACGACGGCACCATCGCCGCCCTGGAGGCGGACGGCTGGTCGGCCTGGGTGGGCAACGTGTCCCCGCCCGAGTCCTCCTCCGTCTCTTACAGCGCGTCGTCGGTGCTCCGCAGCGTGGACGCCAAGCGGTCCCTGGCCTATATCACCCTGGACGACGACGCCCGCTCGGCCCAGATACTGGCCACCATTCTGCCCGCCCTTCGGGAGGACGGGTATACCTTCCGCCTGGCCGTGGGAGAGGCGCTGGACTGGTGAGGAGGTCTGCCCATGAGAACCGTTCTGATGAATCATGCGCCCGTCCCGTCCGATGAACGTCGGGCCAGACTGCTGCGGCACCTGCTGGGCCGGATGCTGGAGCTGGAGGAGGACGGTCTGCGGGTGGACGCTCCCGACGACCCCTTTGCGTTTCACGGGCCGCTGGTGTTGGTGGCCTTTACCAGCCGGGACAACGAGGAGATGGCCCGCCGTCTGGAGGAGGAGTATCACATTTTGGTCTCCTGCGCGGATGGCGGCATCCTGCTCTGTCCCGCTCCCGGTGTCACCTTTGAGGACATGGACTATGTCCAGGGCGCCGTGTACCAGCTGCTGCTGGAACAATCCTGATTTTCCACCCCGGAGCGGCTGAACAGCCCCAGATTATACGGACAGTACAAAAAAGCCCCTGGTAGGAAATATAGAGTTTTAGTAGGAGAGGCGTCGCGCCAGCGGCGCCTCTCCAGTC
>CAJFTA010000083.1 GCA_904419835.1 uncultured Pseudoflavonifractor sp.
GAGTTCCGTCATCCGCAGATGACGGAATCAAATGAAAATCCGTCATTTTCGGGGACATGCGCCTCGAAAATGACACTTCTCATGAAATTTTTGCCGACAGTTTCATCAGAAATCGAGACAAAAATTTCATGAAGCTCCTTCGAAAAAGTGGCGGAAGCCACTTTTTCGACAGCAATAACCGCCTCTCCAAAATAGGGAGAGGCGGTTATTGCTGAAAAGTGGAAAACAGTGTCAGGGCGCGGTCCAGATGATCTGTCCGGCCAGAGAGACGGAGGCGATGTCCGCCGTATCGGGGAAAATACGGTTCCCATCGGCGTCCTGGGGACGGAAGTGGGCCGAGGAGGGACCATTGGCGGAACCGGAGGCGCCCTGCCACACGGTGGCAATCCGGCTGCCGTCGGCCAGGGTGAGCACGGGGGCCGCGCCCTGGTCAAAGAGCAGGTTCAAAGCGTCGATGCCGTTTTCCACTGTAAAGGAGACGTCCAGGGCGGAGAGCCGCAGCTCGGTGAGGCTGAGGGTTATGCCGTCGAGGGCTACGTCAGCTTGGACGGCTGCGGCCAGGGCGGCGCTCTGGTCTGAGGTAAATGTAAGGGAAAAAGGCCTGTCGGAGAGGAGCTTGTCTATCTGATAGGATACCTCCAGTTCCAGATAGGGCAGGTCGGCGGCGGTAAGAGGGCAGTCCCGGAAGGTATAGAGGATAACAGAGCCGCCGCCGGGGAGCGTCAGCTGATTGCCCTCATACATGGAATAGCGCGTCCCGGTGCGCACGTCCACCAGCGCCTCCGGCAGTATGCCGGCGCAGACATATGCGCCGTTTTGGGAGCGGCCTTCTGTGAGGGCGACGGCGAGACCGTTTTCCGTTGCGGCGCAGCCCCGGACGGCGTACTGGGGGAAGGATTCGTTCAGCGGCAGGGAAATGGAGATGTTCTGCGCTTCAATGGCGGAAGCGGCAGACGAGATATCTGCGCCATGATTCCAAGACGCCATGCCGGAGAGGTCGGGGATATCCAGCCCGGCCAGCGGAGCGAGGGAGACGGCCTCGTCGGGCTGATAGCCGAAAGCGCCGCTGGAATAGAGGGGGACCGCCACGCCGTCAGCTGTGAAGGTGAGCTGTCTGCCGGACAGGGAGCCGCCGCCGGAGAGCCGGTGATCGGCCAGCTCACAGCAGAAGAACAGCGTTTTTCCGTCCTCGGAGAGGACGGGGGCGTCCATTCCGCCGCCGCTGAAGGACTGGCCGTCGGCCAGGAGCGCGATGTCCATGGAGTGCGTGCTGAGCCGGGCGTCCGGGTCTATGGGGCTGCCGTCCGAACGGGAAAGGGAGAGCAGCAGGATGATGCCGCTGTCGTCGGCCATCACGTCCTCCAGAGTGAGGGTGTAGTCCCCGGCGGTCTGGCTGACGCCGGGGGCGGTGACCGCACTGGGGGGAATTGCGGCGCCGGGCCAGAAGCGCTGCCATAAGCCGGAAACACCGGCGGCCGCAGCGCCGATGATAAGGAAGAGGGCCAGCGCGGCGGCCAGCAGAAGGGTGCGCCGGGGGAGGGCGCGGCGTTGGCGGGGGATGCCGGCGGCCAGCCGCCGGCGGACGGCGCGCTCAATGTCGCAGGGGGGCGTGGCAACCCGGGAGAGCGCGTCATATATCAGCTGTTCGTCAGGGGTTCGGTTCATAAGCAATCCTCCTTTGCACAGGACGGGTGAGACGGGGCCAGGGCCCTGGCCAGCTTCTTTCTGGCCCGCTGGTAGCGCTGCCGCGCGGTGGCGGCGGACACGCCGTGCCGCTGGGCCAGGACTTCGAAGGATTCCCCCTCCATAACCCGGCCGAAGACCAGGGCCCGCTCCTCCGGCCGGAGGGTGAGGAGGGCCCGGCGCAGGTCCTCGCCGATATAGTCCGGGTCGGACTGAGGCGGGGGAGGGGGCGCGAAGAGCTGCCGCTTCCGCCGCCGTATCTGGTCAATACAGGCGGTATAGGCCAGCCGGTACAGCCAGGGCTGAAGCGGCGCGGCCCTGAGACGTTCCCGGTAGCGCCAGGCCTTGAAAAAGGCGTCCTGTACGGCGTCCTGGGCCTCGTGGTAGTCGCAGAGAATATGGTGGCAGTAGCGCAGCAGGGGGTGCCCGTAGCGGGCGATGACAGCGGAGAGCGCGGCCTCGTCCCCGGCGGAAAAAGCGGCCTGAAGCTGCTGTTCGTCCATGGTGTCCCTCCTTTCATTGCACGGTGCTGAAAACCGGTTTCACCCATGATAACGGCGGAAGAGCCGGTTTTGTGACAGAGGGGCGAAAAAAGAAAACGGTTCGCCCGGACGTGGACGAACCGTTTGACGGTCAATAAACCCTGGGACTCAAGGTTTCGGAGGGAAAGATAGTGTGAAAGAAAAACGGCAGGGTTGTCTTTCATAGGAGGAAGGCAAAATAAAAATCTGGATTTCTCCAGATTTCACCTGCAAAAGGGATTGACTTGTACAAATACCCATGGTATACTTAAATGCTCTCACATCCGAAACAGAGGACTTCCGATTCCCTCCCAGCTTGGATATAGTTTAACACGGACGTGGGAAAAGCGCAATAGGGAACCCAAACATCGTTTCAACGCATGCGGGCGTATCGAAACGGCCGCGGCGTACCCCTTTGTAGGATTTGACGAAGAAGAGGACAGAGAATGCGGTTTTTGACCTGCGGGAACAGGCAAAAGATCGCGGCAGTATCAGAAAACGAGGTGTTATTTCTACGATGATGGTCAAGGACGTGTACTACGGCAAGACCCTGCGCAAGAGCTACGCCCGTCACGAGGAAATCCTGAGCATGCCCAACCTGCTGGAGGTTCAGAAGAACTCCTACCAGTGGTTCCTGGACACAGGCCTCCGTGAGGTGTTCAAGGACGTGGCCTCCATCACCGACTACGCGGGCAACCTGGAGCTCTCCTTTATTGATTACTCCATGGACGAGCCGCCCAAGTACAGCATTGAGGAGTGCAAGGCGCGGGACGCCACGTACGCCGCGCCCATCAAGGTGCGGGTCCGCCTGCGCAACAAGGAGACCGAGGAGATCAAGGAGCAGGAGATCTTCATGGGCGACTTCCCCCTGATGACCGACTCCGGTTCCTTTGTCATCAACGGCGCCGAGCGCGTTATCGTCTCCCAGATCGTCCGCTCCCCCGGCGTGTACTACGCCCGCACCGAGGATAAGGCCGGCAACGTGACCTACGCCACCACCGTCATCCCCTACCGGGGCGCCTGGCTGGAGTATGAGACCGACCTGAGCGACGTGTTCTATGTCCGCATCGACAAGAACCGCAAGCTGCCCATCACCTGCTTCATCCGCGCCGTGGGTCCCCGGACCGACGCGGAGATCATCGACATGTTCGGCGAGGATCCCCGTATCGTGGCCACCCTGGAGAAGGACGCCTGCAAGACCTACGAGGACGCCCTGCTGGAGGTCTACCGCAAGCTCCGTCCCGGCGAGCCCCCCACGGTGGACTCCGCCGAGAGCCTGCTCAACGCCCTGTTCTTTGACCCCCGCCGGTACGACCTGTCCGCCGTGGGCCGTTACAAGTTCAACAAGAAGCTGGCCCTGTGGCACCGCCTGGCCGGCCAGAAGCTGGCCCAGCCCATCGCCGACCCCATGACCGGCGAGCTGCTGGCTGAGGCCGGCGAGGTCATCACCCGGGAGAAGGCCCACGAGCTGGACGACCGCGGCGTCAACGAGGCCGTCATCCAGCTGGAGAACGGCACCCTGGTGAAGATGTTCTCCAACAACATGGTGGACATGGCCAAGTTCGTGGACTTTGATCCCGCCGAGTGCGGCATCACCGAGCGGGTCCGCTTCTCCGTGCTCCAGGACCTGATGGAGCAGTACTCCGGCGAGGAGCTGAAGGAGGCCGTGGCCGACCACGCCGACGATCTGGTGCCCAAGCACATCATCGTGGACGACATGATGGCCTCCATCAACTACCTCAACTGCCTGGCCAACGGCGCCGGCACCGCAGACGACATCGACCACCTGGGCAACCGCCGCCTGCGCTGCGTGGGCGAGCTGCTGCAGAACCAGTTCCGCATCGGCTTCAGCCGCATGGAGCGGGTCATCCGGGAGCGCATGACCATCCAGGACCTGGATATCGTCACCCCCCAGAGCCTGATCAACATCCGCCCTGTCACCGCCGCCATCAAGGAGTTCTTCGGCTCCTCCCCCCTGAGCCAGTTCATGGACCAGACCAACCCCCTGGCCGAGCTGACCCACAAGCGCCGTATGTCCGCTCTGGGCCCCGGCGGCCTGTCCCGTGACCGGGCCTCCTTCGACGTGCGAGACGTCCACTACTCCCACTACGGCCGCCTGTGCCCCATTGAGACCCCCGAAGGTCCCAACATCGGCCTGATCTCCTACCTGGCCTCCTACGCCCGTATCAACCGGTACGGCTTCATCGAGGCCCCCTACCGCAAGGTGGACAAGGCCACCGGCTGCCTCACCGACCAGGTGGACTACATGACCGCCGACATTGAGGACCAGTTCATCATCGCCCAGGCCACCGAGCCTCTGGACGAGAACAAGCGTCTGCTCAACGACCGTATCACCTGCCGTCACCGCAACGAGATCATCGAGGTGGACCGGGACCAGGTGGACTATATCGACGTCTCTCCCCAGATGATGTTCTCCATCGCTACCGCCCAGATCCCCTTCCTGGAGAACGACGACGCCAACCGCGCCCTGATGGGCGCCAACATGCAGCGTCAGGCCGTGCCCCTGCTCCGCCCCGAGGCCCCCATTGTGGCCACCGGCCAGGAGCACAAGAACTGCATCGACTCCGGCGTGGCCATTCTGGCCGAGGAGGACGGCGAGATCCTGAAGGTCTCCGCCCAGTACATCACCGTCCGCTATGACAGCGGCCGGGTGGTGGACTACAAGCTGACCAAGTTCATGCGCTCCAACCACACCACCTGCATCAACCAGCGCCCCATTGTCAACGCCGGCCAGCGGGTGGAGAAGGGGGAGGTCATTGCCGACGGCCCCTCCACCGCCAACGGCGAGATCGCCCTGGGCAAGAACATCCTCATGGGCTTCATGACCTGGGAGGGCTACAACTACGAGGACGCCATCCTGCTCAACGAGCGTATGGTGAAGGACGACGTCTTTACCTCTATTCATATTGAGGAGTACGAGACCGAGAGCCGCGACACCAAGCTGGGCCCCGAGGAGATCACCCGGGACATCCCCAACGTGGGCGAGGACGCCCTGAAGGACCTGGACGAGCGGGGCATCATCCGCGTGGGCGCCGAGGTCCGCTCCGGCGACATCCTGGTGGGCAAGGTCACTCCCAAGGGCGAGACCGACCTGACCGCCGAGGAGCGGCTGCTCCGGGCTATCTTCGGCGAGAAGGCCCGTGAGGTCCGGGACACCTCCCTGAAGGTGCCCCACGGCGAGAGCGGCATCATCGTGGACGTGAAGGTGTTCACCCGCGAGGGCGGCGACGAGCTGTCCCCCGGCGTCAACCAGGTGGTCCGGGTGTATATCGCCCAGAAGCGCAAGATCTCCGTGGGCGACAAGATGGCCGGCCGCCACGGCAACAAGGGCGTTGTGTCCCGCATCCTGCCCCAGGAGGATATGCCCTTCCTGCCCGACGGCACCCCCCTGGACATCGTGCTCAACCCCCTGGGCGTGCCTTCCCGTATGAACATCGGACAGGTGCTGGAGGTCCACCTTGGCTACGCCGCCAAGACCCTGGGCTGGAAGGTGGCCACCCCCATCTTCAACGGCGCCGACGAGAAGGACATCGCCGAGACCCTCCAGATGGCCGGCCTGAGCCCCGACGGCAAGAGCTGGCTGTACGACGGCCGCACCGGCGAGCGGTTTGACAACCGGGTCACCGTGGGCTACGTCTACTTCCTCAAGCTGCACCACCTGGTGGACGACAAGATCCACGCCCGCTCTACCGGCCCCTACTCCCTGGTCACCCAGCAGCCTCTGGGCGGCAAGGCCCAGTTCGGCGGCCAGCGCTTCGGCGAGATGGAGGTGTGGGCGCTGGAGGCCTACGGCGCGGCCTATACCCTCCAGGAGATCCTCACCGTCAAGTCCGACGATACCACCGGCCGTGTCCGCACCTACGAGGCCATTGTCAAGGGCCACAACGTGCCCAAGCCCGGCGTGCCCGAGTCCTTCAAGGTTCTGGTCAAGGAGCTGCAGGCCCTGTGCCTGGATATCAAGGTCCTGGACGCCCAGGGCGAGGAGATCGAGCTCAAGGACGACGACGAGGACAACTACACCCCCGACCACAGCCACGACGACGACTTCGGCTTTGGCTACGATCAGGGCGGCGAGGCTGAGTTCCAGGCCGCCGGCTACACCCTCAAGGAGGGCAGCGACGACGACGATCTGGCCATCTCCGACGGCGACGAGGACGATGATTTCTCCGACGGCGACGACATGGACTTCCTGTCCGATGACGGCGACGAGGAATAAGAAAGGGAGGACGACAGAGTTATGAGTTACGCTGAGTTTGACGCCATCCGCATTGGCATCGCCTCCCCGGAGCAGATCCGCGAGTGGTCCTACGGCGAGGTCAAGAAGCCGGAGACCATCAACTACCGCACGCTCAAGCCCGAGCGGGACGGCCTGTTCTGCGAGCGTATCTTTGGCCCCACCAAGGACTGGGAGTGCCACTGCGGCAAGTACAAGAAGATCCGCTACAAGGGCAAGATCTGCGACCGCTGCGGCGTGGAGGTCACC
>CAJFTA010000084.1:0-10173 GCA_904419835.1 uncultured Pseudoflavonifractor sp.
GGTTTTGCCCTTCGGCCAAAACGCTTGTACGGCGCAGATGCGCCGCCCCGCTTTGCGGGGCCCCCGGCGTCAGCCCCGTTCCAGCGCAATCATTAAGGCGGCAATATCTGCGGGGCTGACGCCGGAGATGCGGCTGGCCTGGCCCAGGTTCAGGGGCCGGATATCCGAGAGCTTCTGCCGGGCCTCCAGCCGCAGGCCCTGGAGGGACTGGTAGTCCAAATCCGGGGGCAGGGGGCGGCTCTCCAGGCGGCGCATCTCCTCCACCTGCCGCTGCTGCCGCTCGATGTACCCCCGGTACTTCAAGTCAATCTCCACTGCCTCGGTGACGGCGGCGGGCAGGTCGGGCCGGGCCGGGTCCAGGGAAGCCAGGTCGGCGTAGGTCATCCGGGGGCGTCGGAGCAGGTCGGCCAGCCGGGCCCCGTTGGGGGCGGGGGGCTCCCCCTTATCGGCCAGCAGGCCGTCCAGGGCGGGGGAGGGGGACACGCCGGTCCGCTCCAGCCGGGCGCACTCCCGGTCCACGGCGGCGTACTTGTCCAGCATGGCCTGGTACCGCCCCTCGCTCACCAGCCCCACCGCATGGCCCACTCCGGTGAGGCGGCGGTCGGCGTTGTCCTGGCGGCAGAGGAGCCGGTACTCGGTGCGGGAGGTCATCATCCGGTAGGGCTCCCCGGTGCCCTTGGTCACCAGGTCGTCGATGAGCACGCCGATGTACCCCTGGTCCCGGCCGATGACCATGGGCGGGCGGCCCAGCAGCTTGAGGGCCGCGTTGATGCCCGCCGCCAGGCCCTGGGCGGCGGCCTCCTCATAGCCGGAGGAGCCGTTGAACTGGCCCGCGCCGTACAGGCCGGGGATGTGCTTGCACTCCAGGGTGGGGAGGAGCTCTGTGGGGTCCACGCAGTCGTACTCGATGGCGTAGGCCGGGCGGGTCATCTCGGCCCCCTCCAGGCCGGGGATGGTGTGGAGCATCTCCACCTGCACCTCCTCGGGCAGGGAGGAGGACAAGCCCTGGATGTACAGCTCCTCAGTGTCCAGGCCCATGGGCTCGATGAAGAGCTGGTGCCGCTCCTTTTCGGGGAAGCGGACGATTTTGGTCTCAATGGAGGGGCAGTACCGGGGCCCCACCCCCTCGATGGTGCCGTCGTACAGGGGGGAGCGGTCCAGGTTGGCCCGGATGACCGCGTGGGTGGCGGCGTTGGTGTAGGTCAGATGGCACACGGCCCTGTTCTCCGGGGGCCGGGCCGTCTCAAAGGAGAAGGGCTGGGCGTCCGGGTCCCCGGGCTGGAGCTCCATTTTGGAGAAGTCCACGCTCCGCCGGTGGACCCGGGGGGGCGTGCCCGTCTTGAAGCGGCGGATGGACAGTCCCAGGGATTTGAGGCAGCCGGTGAGGGGCAGGGCGGCGGCAAGGCCGTCGGGCCCCGAGTCCCGCACCACGTCGCCCACAATGGTGCGGCCCCCCAGGAAGGTGCCGGTGCACACCACCGCCGCCTTCACCGCGTACACCGCCCCGGTGGCGGTGACCACGGCGGACACAGCCCCGTGCTCCGTGCGGATTTCCACCACCTCGGCCTGCTTGACCCACAGGTTTTCCTGCATCTCCAGGGTGTGTTTCATCACCTTCTGGTATGCCCGCCGGTCGGCCTGGGCACGCAGGGACCACACCGCAGGGCCCTTTCCTTTATTGAGGATGCGGTACTGGATGCAGGCGGCATCGGCGGCCCGGCCCATCTCGCCCCCCAGGGCGTCGATCTCCCGCACCAGGTGGCCCTTGCCCGTGCCGCCGATGGCCGGGTTGCAGGGCATGTTGCCCACCGCGTCCAGGTTCACGGTGAAGCACACCGTCCGCAGCCCCAGCCGGGCGGCGGCCAGCGCCGCCTCAATGCCCGCGTGGCCCGCGCCGATGACCGCGATATCAAAGGTTCCCGCAGAATATTCCATGGCTATGCTCTCTTTTCTCTGTATAATGTGGGTAAGATGCTTCCGCAGGGCCCCGTGCGGCATTGAGAACGGTCATTGAATTGCATCTGCCCACAAGTTTGAGTGGGTAACGCTGCTCGGGCAGAAGAGAAGCGGCACGCAGGCACCGAACCGGCAAGCAGCTGCTTTCAGATTTGGCGGCTTCTTGAATTTTACCGCCGCCGCACGCGTCCTTGAAAGGGGTCCGGGGAAACGGGGGCATAAGGCTTTGTAAAAGCCGCCTGCCCCTGTGTCCCCGGCGGCTTTTGGGTACTTTTCGCCGGTGAAAAGTACCCCGCCGGAGGCCGTTCTTCTCACGCCCCCGCCTTCAGCACAATCACCGGCAGGTGGGGCCGGTTGAACAGCCGGAAGGAGATGCCCCCGTTGCCCAGGCCCCGGGACACCATCAGGGTGCCGCCCCCGTCCAGGGGGTAGAGCCCTGCGGTGTGGGTGGGGAAGAAGCGGCGGCGGGTGTTGTCCACCAGCCCGTCGGTAAAGGGCAGGCGGATGAGCCCGCCGTGGACGTGGCCGCACAGGGTCAGGTCAAAGCCGCACTGGCCGTACACCTGGTAGTACTCGTTCCGGTGGGCCAGCAGGAGCACATAGGGGTCCCCCAGGGCGGCGTGAATCTCACCGGAGAGCTCCTCCGGGGTCTTCTGGTCATAGGGGCCGTTGGGGTCGTCGATGCCCGCCAGGACGATGGTGTCCCCGCCCCGTTCCAGCTTCAGGTACTCGTTGGACAGCACCGTCACGCCGTACTCCTCCATCAGGCTCTTCACCGTTGCCGCCTCCCGGATGGCCCACTCGTGGTTGCCGGTGACATAAAAGGTGGGGGCGATGGCGGCCAGCCCCCGGGCCAGGGGCTCCAGAATCCCCATCTGGTCCGGGTCGTCAATCACGTCGCCGGTGATGGCGATGAGATCGGGCTCCAGCTCCGCCGTCTTTTCCAGCAGAATATGGTTGTCCTCCCCGAACTCCTTGCCGTGGAGGTCGGAGATCTGTACGATGCGGTAGCCGTCAAACCCCGCCGGCAGGCGGTCCGAGGCGGCGGTGATGGTCTCGGTCTGAATCCGGTTCTGCTGGTCGTAAAAGAACAGTCCCCCCGCCAGGAGCACCAGCGCCAGCACCAGAAGGAGCCGGAGCCCCCTGCGTCCGGGACGGGATTTCCGTTTTGCCATAGGATGCCTCCAGTTGAAAAATGGACGGGCGGCGCCGCCTTAACGATACAGTATACCACGCCGCCCGCCTCCGGCGCAAGAAAAGCCGCCCGAACCCCGCCGCCCACCGGGAGGACTGAGCGGTTTCCTTAAAGTTTTCCCCCTCTTTTTTCAGCTTTCATCCCCGCCCCGCCGCTTCCAAAGGAAAAATCTCCTCTTTTCGACCTCTTTCAAGGTAAAAAAAATATTGACGCGGAGGCAAAAAGCGTGTATGATACCGTTTGTAACCAGTTTGTAATCATTTCATTCCGTTCTGTAATTTCCAGCGCCCCCGCTGTGTTGCAGACGGATTCTTATTTTGACTTTTTACCTTTCTAAGGAGGTCCTCTCCGATGGATGAGATCTTACACTCCCATGGCCGCCAGGCTTTGCCCGACGCCATTCCCGCCGAAGAGACGGCGGGCGGCGCCCGGGAGGGCGCCCGGGAACAGGGACGCCGCCCTCTGCTGGACGCCCTGATCACCGCCGGGCGGAAGGTGGGCGCTGTGCTCCACCGGGCGGATGCCGCCGTGGCGGGACGCAAGGCGGTGGGGCCCCTGGCCTTCCTGCTGGCCGCCGGCGTCATCGGCACAGCCCTGGTGGTGGGCACCGTGTACACCCCCAGCTATGTGGTGAGCGTGGACGGCGCCACCCTGGGCGTGGTCACCGAGCCGGAGGTGTTTGAGGCCGCCATGGACCGGGTGGAGGCCCGGGCCTCCGACATTCTGGGGTATGACTACACCCTGGACAACGCCGTCACCTACGAGTTCGCCCTCACCGAGAAGGACAAGCTGTCCAACGTGGGCGACTTTGAGACCTACCTCTTCGACCAGATCGGCGAGGTGATGAAGAGCTACGTGCTCAAGGTCAACGGGGAATTTATCGGCGCGGCTGAGGACGAGGCCGCCCTCACCGCCATGCTGGACGCCATCAAGGCCCCCTATGTCAACGAGAACACCACCTCCGCCGAGTTTGTGGAGTCCGTGTCCATCAGCCGGCAGTACACCCCCTCCGACGTGGAACAGGACCTGTCCGTGATGGAGGCCCGCCTGACTGAGAACACCAACGGCCAGACCACCTATGAGGTCCAGAGCGGCGATACCTTCATGCAGATCGCCTACGACAACGACATGTCTCTGTCCGAGCTGGAGGCCCTCAACCCCGATGTGGACATCAACAATATCTATATCGGCCAGATTCTCAACGTACGGGAGGTCATCCCCTTCCTGTCCGTCCAGACCACCGAGACCATCACCTATCAGGAGCCCATCGCCAGCCCGGTGGAAGAGGTGCAGGACGACTCCATGTACCAGGGCGAGACCAAGGTGCTGGACCCCGGCAGCGAGGGCCTGGCGGAGGTCACCGCCGACGTGACCTACGTCAACGGCAACGAGCGCGAGCGCACCGTCACCAATACCGTCACCCTCACCGAGCCCACCACCAAGGTCATCGCGGTGGGCACCAAGGAGCGGCCCAGCTGGCTGCCCAACGGCTACTTTATCTGGCCGGTGTACGGCAACATCACCTCTTACTTCGGCTACCGCTATATCTTCGGCAGCTACAGCTACCACTCCGGCATCGACATCGCCGCCCCCTACGGCACCGGCATCCAGGCCGCCGACGGCGGCACCGTCATCTGGTCGGGCACCGGCACCGGCAGCAACTGGAGCTACGGCAAGTACGTCATCATCGACCACGGCAACGGCTATCAGACCTATTACGCCCACTGCTCCAGCCTGCTGGTCAACGTGGGAGACAAGGTCTATCAGGGCCAGACCATCGCCCGGGTGGGCTCCACCGGCCGCTCCACCGGAAACCACTGCCACTTCCAGGTGAAGATCAACGGCACCACCGTCAACCCCCTGTCCTACCTGCCCTGACACAACGTCCATGCCGCCCCCGCGCCATCCCGGCGCGGGGGCGGTTTTGCTTTCGAAAAAGGCGCTTTGCGCCTTTTTCGAGGAAGTCCCCATGGCGGGAGGGGCTGGATTTTTGACAAAACTCTCGCCCCGTCCGCCATGAGAAGTGTCATTTCCCAGGCACATGTCCCGGGAAATGACGGATTTTGATTTGATTCCCGGGGCTGCGGCCCCGGGAACTCTGCGAGGCCTCCTTTCCCGGGAGGCTTTTTCACGAACTGACCGCCTCCGCGCCCCAACGGCGCGGGGGCGGTTTCTTTTTGGAGCGGGGCCGGACCGGAAACGGGAACAACGGCGCTTCTCCAACGTCAAAAAAACAGAAAAAAACTCTTGATTTTTTCGAACATTTGTTGTATCCTATATTCGAACACCGGTTCCATAGCCGCAGGTCTTCCGCCTGCCTGGAGCCGCAATAAAAGTCCGTTTTATAGGACGCACTTTGTGCTATCCTGTATACATCAAAAGCCGGGAGGGACCGCCATGGAGACCATCTATTACAACCTGGACGCACGGCGTCTGACCGTATACGGCATGGCCAGCGGGGAGGCCGCCCCCGCGCCCAGAGACATGCTTTTCCTCCGCGCCCGGCCTCAGACCCCCCAGCAGGAGGGAAGGGTTCTGGACTTTGACGCCTGCCGCCGGGCTCTGACAGGGGAGGAGGCGCCCTTTGCCGCGCCGGACGCCGTTATGGAAGGGGCGCAGGAGGACCATTCCGCCGTGGAGGACCGGAGCGCCTCCTCCGGGAAGGGGAACCGCGCCCGCCGCCCCCGGCGGCTGCACCTGGCCCTGGACGCCGCCGCCTCCCTGGCGGTGATGGTGATGGCGGCGGTGGTGGTGAGCCAGTTCCTCGGGCTGCTGTGAGGGCGAAAAGCGGATTTTTTGCTCCATTTTTCCCGCCGTCCTTGACGCAACCGGGTTTTGGTGATACAATGTCCGGCAGAAACAGGCTTTGACCGGGAGGAGTACGCGGAGACCCGGACCTGAGAGAGGCGCCGGACGGTGAGAGGCGCCCGAAGGTCCCGCGGAAGGCGCCCGCAAGCCGCGGGGAGGAAATGCCCCGCCGGTCCCCCGCCGTTACCGGGCTGGAGTGCGGAGCGGCTATGCTCCGAATTCAGGTGGCACCACGGACATCCTGTTCGCCCTGAGCCGAAACGGCTCAGGGCGTTTTTTGCTATGCAAAAGCATAGCAAAATTGGCCATGCGCCGCCTTCAGCGGCACGGCCATAGAATCAAAAGCGCGTGGGCCGGGCCGCCGCGAACAGGCGAGGCGTGAATACGCCGTGATTCAGACAATCCTAAAAAAGGAGTATTGATATGAAGAACACCGAAAAGACCATGGAAAAAATCGTGGCCCTGTGCAAGGGCCGGGGCTTCGTCTATCCCGGCAGCGAGATCTACGGCGGCCTGGCCAACTCCTGGGACTACGGCCCCCTGGGCGTGGAGCTGAAGAACAACGTGAAGCGGGCCTGGTGGAAGAAGTTCCCGCTATCCTGATGAACCCCCAGGTATGGGTGGCCTCCGGCCATGTGTCCACCTTCAACGACCCCCTTATCGACTGCAAGGCCTGCAAGATGCGTCACCGGGCCGACAAGCTCATTGAGGACTATCTTCAGGAGCAGGGCCGCACCGACGTGAACGTGGAGGCCATGACCCAGGAGGAGATGGTGGCCTTTATCCGGGAGAACAACGTGCCCTGCCCCGGCTGCGGCAAGAGCGACTTCACCGACATCCGCAAGTTCAACCTGATGTTCAAGACCCACCAGGGCGTCACCGAGGACTCCTCCACTGAGGTCTACCTCCGTCCCGAGACCGCCCAGGGCATCTTTGTCAACTTCCAGAACATCCAGCGCACCACCCGCAAGAAGCTGCCCTTCGGCGTGTGCCAGGTGGGCAAGAGCTTCCGCAACGAGATCACCCCCGGCAACTTCATCTTCCGCATCCGTGAGTTCGAGCAGATGGAGCTGGAGTTCTTCTGCCAGCCCGGCACCGACCTGGAGTGGTTCGCCTACTGGCGCAAGTACTGCCACGACTGGCTCACCAACCTGAACATCAAGGACGAGAACCTGCGCCTGCGGGACCACGAGCCCGAGGAGCTGGCCTTCTACTCCAAGGCCACCACGGACTTTGAGTTCATGTTCCCCTTCGGCTGGGGCGAGCTGTGGGGCGTGGCCGACCGCACCGACTACGACCTCAAGCAGCACCAGGAGCACTCCGGCAAGGACATGACCTATTTCGACCAGGAGAAGAACGAGCACTATGTCCCCTATGTCATCGAGCCCTCCCTGGGCGCCGACCGGGTGACCCTGGCCTTCCTGGTGGAGGCCTACGACGAGGAGGTGGTGGACGCGGAGAAGAACGACGTGCGCACCGTCATGCGCTTCCACCCCGCCCTGGCCCCCTTCAAGTGCGCCGTGCTGCCCCTGAGCAAGAAGCTGGGCCCCGCCGCTCAGGAGGTGTACGCCCAGCTGTCCAAGTACTTCATGGTGGACTACGACGAGGCCGGCTCCATCGGCAAGCGCTACCGCCGTCAGGACGAGATCGGCACCCCCCTGTGCATCACCGTGGACTTCCAGACCGTGGGCGACGACAAGACCCCCGCCGACCACTGCGTCACCGTCCGGGATCGGGACACCATGGAGCAGGTACGTCTGCCCATCGACCAGTTGAAGGCTTATATCGAGGAGAAGATCGCGTTCTGATTTCGGGCACGAGAGAACGGCCTCCAGCGGCCTACTTTCCAACGAGGGAAAGTAGGCAAAGCTCGCCATGGGGCAACAGGCGCGGAAGGCCCTGTTAGGGCCAAACGCGCCCGTTTCCCCCTGGTACCCCCTTTCGGAGACGCGTCCTGCGGCGGTGCTATTCATCGGCCACCAAACCTGAAAGTAGTTGCTTGCCGGTTCGGCTCTTCCGTGTCGTTACCCCTCTGCCCGAGCAGCGTTACCCGCCCAGACTTGAAAGCCGCTGAGATTCATCGGCGATCTCAATGCCGCACACACTTCTCTGCGTTTTGATTCAGTCTGCGCCCGAACAATTCTTTTGTTGAAAATCTTCCCCTGAAACCATTTCCAAGTTCCCAAATGTGACCCGCCGCACCGGCGGCCTGCCGGTGCGGCGGGTTCTCTTTTCCCTGAGTGTAAAAACGGAGTCAAGATTATGAAAAAATTTCTGCAAAAGCTGGACCCAATTGCCAAAAACCCGGTGCTCACCCCGGTGCTGTGCGTACTGATGGGGGTGTGCGTGGGGGTGCTGTCCCTGTGGTTTGCCTGCGTGGACAACCGCACCGCCATGTTCATCAGCTACTTCACCCACCCCCTCATCGCCCTGCTCAACATCCTGCCGGCGGCATTCCTGTCCCTGCTGCTCTATTTCCTCATCGGCCGGGCCTGGATCTCCTACCTGGTGACGGCGGCGCTGACCATGGGCCTCACCTTCGCCAGCTTCTACAAGCTCACCTTCCGCAACGACCCCATGATGTTTGAGGATATCCTCCTCATCCGGGAAGCGGGCAACATGGCGGGCAAGTACCAGCTCTTCCTCAACAGGAGCATGCTCATGGCCCTGGCGCTGCTGGTGCTGGGCCTGGTGTTCCTTCTGCTCTCCGCCAGAGCCAAAACCTCCTGGAAGCCCCGGCTCCTGTGCGCCCTGGTGACCGCCCTGATGGCCCTCCCCCTGTCCGGCCTGTACACCAGCGCCGACATCTACAACAACAAGACCCGCAACGAGGATCTGATCTCCCCCTGGTCGGCCACCCAGGTGTACACCTCCAAGGGCTTTCTCTACCCCTTCCTGTACAGCGTCCGCTCCGCCTCCGACCCGGCCTCCGAGGGATACGACGCCAAGGCCTGCGAGGAGATCATGGCCGGCTACGCCGACGCGGACATCCCGGAGGAGCAGAAGGTGGACATCTTCACCATCCAGCTGGAGGCCTACAACGACTTCACCAAGTTTGGCGTGCCCGAGCTGAACCCGGAGGTATACCGGGTGTTCCATGAGCTGGAGGCCGAGGGCTACGCCGGCAATCTGGTGACCAACATCTTCGCCGGGGGCACCATCGACACGGAGCGGTGCTTCCTCACCGGATACTCCGACCTGGGGTCCTTCCGCTCCCCCTCCAACTCCTACGCCTGGTACTTCCGGGACCAGGGCTACTACGCCACCGGCAGCCACTCCTGCTACGCCTGGTTCTACAACCGGGAGAACATCAACGCCAACCTGGGCCTGGAGGACTACAAGTTCGTGGAGAACTATTACGGGGAACTGACCGGCGGCGGCATCGGGTACGACGACGTGCTCTTCCCCGAGATGATTAAGCTCTACGAGGAGCACAAGGCCAGCGACGGCCGGCCCTACTTCTCCTTCAACGTGACCTACCAGGGCCACGGCCCCTACGATACCGACGTGACCTGGTACGGGGACGGCTGGGTAGTGGACGATGGGTCCTACACCCAGGAGGAGCTGAACCTGATGAACAACTACTTCGGCTCCCTGAAAAACACCGGGGACAACCTGGAGATGTTCTTCGACTACTTCCGGGAGAGCGGGGACCCGGTGGTCATCGTCCTCTTCGGCGACCACAACCCCTGGATGGGGGACGCCAACAGCGTGTACAGCAAGCTGGGCATCGACCTGGACCTGTCCACCAAAGGGGGCTTTCTGAACTACTACGCCACCCGCTACCTCATCTGGGCCAACGACGCAGCCAGGGAGGCGCTGGGCTGCGACTTCCAGGGGGAGGGCCCCGACCTGAGCCCCAACTTCCTCATGATCGAGCTCTTCGACCTGTGCGGCTGGGAGGGCCCCGCCTTCATGCAGGCTACCCGGCCGGTGATGGAGGCCCTGCCCGTCATGAACACCCCCACCGGCCTCTACTTCGAGGACGGAAACCTGACCAAGGCCCTGACCGCTGAGGGCCAGGCCCTGGCGGATTTGTACGACAATCTCCAGTACTACTGGCGCAAGCACTTTGCAGGATAACATTTATGGCCCGCCGGAAATCCGGCGGGCCACTCAGGCTGTCGAAAAAGTCCAGGGACTTTTTCGACAGCCTTCAAAAATGCCGTTACTTTCGCGCCGCACTGCGGCGCAAAAGTCCTCGCTCCGCTCCC
>CAJFTA010000084.1:10191-15701 GCA_904419835.1 uncultured Pseudoflavonifractor sp.
GGGCATTCGATTCCACGCGAGGCGGGCGGCTGCCCCCTCGCGCTCCCCCGCCCCGACACAGGCGGATTCTGTTCAACCGAGGTTTTTCGACAGTCTCATGGCCCGCCGGATTTCCGGCGGGCCACTCTTTATTCCTTGCCGTCCTTGCCGCTCCGCTCTTCTTCCGCAGCAGAGGGGAGGAGCTGGTATATTCTCTCCGGCACCGGCGGCTGGCCGCCCGCCGCCTGCCACCCCGCGGAAAAGGCCAGACGCACCATGGAAAACAGATAATTCTCCGCCTCGTCATACTCATGCCGGTCCAAAAACGCGGAAAATGCCGCTTCAAAGTCGTTTGTGTACATTATAATCACCTCACCACTATTTTACACGATTAAACAATATAATGCAAAGAAAAATCGTGAATCATAGTATTATCTCGTATAGAGGTGATATGGTGAAGCCTTTAAAGAAAAGTGTCAGCATTACACTGGATATGCCTATCTTAGAGCAGATTCAGGCCCTGGCGGAGCGGGAGGACCGCTCTCTGTCCAGCTATATCAACCTGGTGCTCAAGGCCCATCTGGAGGACCTGGAGAAGAAGAAACAGCCGTAATACAACGACAGGCCCGCACTGTAAGCAGTGCGGGCCTGTCTGTCGTTTCGGCGCTGGGCGGCGGACCCGCTCGGGCAGAGACCAAATAACAAAGCAGAGACTTGGTGTGGCATTGAGATCGCCAATGAATTGCAAAGACTTTCAAGTCTGGGCGGGTAACGCTGCTCGGGCAGAAGGGGAACGGTACGCAGGGCACCGAACCGGCAAGCAACTGCTTTCAAATACGGTGGCTACTTGAATTGCACCGCCGCCGGACGCGTCCCCGAAAGGGGTCCGGGGAAACGGGGGCGTTTGGCCCTAACAGGGCCCTTCCGCCCCTGTGTCCCCGGCGGCTTTTGGGTACTTTTCGCCGGAGAAAAGTACCCCGCCGGAGGCATCGTCGCCGCAAGCTACATATCATTCGCTTCGCCATAAATGGCAAAGCTCATTCATTCCGCTGCGGCTCCTCTCCCCACCGAACCCGCTTCGCTGGGCTTCGGCGGGGGCCCCATAAGAGATGCCTTTTTCTCCACAAAAAGCCCGTACAATGTGGAAAACCAGCCGGGAACAAATTGCTCCCGGCTGGCTTTGCTGTGTATGTCCGATTACTCCTCGTCCAGCTTGAGGACAGCCATAAACGCCTCTGTCGGAATCTGCACCGACCCCAAAGAGCGCATTTTTTTCTTGCCCTCTTTCTGCTTCTCCAGCAGCTTCTTTTTCCGGGTAATATCGCCGCCGTAGCACTTGGCCAGCACGTCCTTCCGCATGGCCTTGACGGTCTCCCGGGCAATGATTTTGCCGCCGATGGCCGCCTGGACGGGCACCTCAAAGAGCTGGCGGGGGATGTTCTCCTTCAGCTTCTCGCACAGGCGGCGGGCGCGGCCGTAGGCCTTGTCCTTGTGGGCGATGAAGCTGAGGGCGTCCACCTGGTCGCCGTTGACCAGCATGTCCACCTTCACCAGCTCGCTGGGCCGGTAGCCCTCCAGCTCGTAGTCCAGGGAGGCGTAGCCCTTGGTGCGGGCCTTCAGGGTGTCGAAGAAGTCGTAGATGATCTCGTTGATGGGCATGGCGTAGTGCATCTCCACCAGGTTGGTGTCCAGGTACTGCATATCCCGGAACTCGGCCCGCCGCTCCTGGCACATGGGCATGATGTTGCCCACATAGTCGGGCGGGGTGATGATGGACACCTTGGCGTAGGGCTCCCGAGCCTCGGTAATCTGGCCGGGGTCGGGGTAGTTGTGGGGGTTGTCCACCCGGAGGACCGTGCCGTCGGTGCGGGTGATCTCATAGATGACGCTGGGCAGGGTGGTGATGAGGTCCAGGTCGAACTCCCGCTCCAGCCGCTCCTGGATGATCTCCATGTGGAGCATGCCCAAAAAGCCGCACCGGAAGCCAAAGCCCAGGGCGGCGGAGGACTCGGGCTCAAAGGACAATGAGGCGTCGTTGAGCTGGAGCTTCTCCAGGGCGTCCCGCAGGTCGGGGTACTTGGAGCCGTCCTCGGTGTAGATGCCGCAGTAGACCATGGCCCGGGCGGGGCGGTAGCCGGGCAGAGCCTCGGCCGCCGGCCGGCCGGCCTCGGTGACGGTGTCGCCCACCTGGGTGTCCTTCACGTTCTTGATGGAGGCGGTGAAGTAGCCCACCTCGCCGGCGATGAGCTCCTGGCAGGGCTCCATGCCCAGGGGGAGCAGGTGGCCGCACTCCAGCACCTGATAGGACGCGCCGGAGGCCATCATCTTCACGTTCATGCCGGCCCTGATGGTGCCCTCCATGACGCGGAAATAGACGATAACCCCCCGGTAGGCGTCGTACTGGCTGTCAAAGATGAGGGCCTTCAGGGGCGCGGAGGGGTCCCCCTTGGGGGCGGGGACGTTCTTCACAATGTCCTCCAGCACCGCGTCGATGTTGACGCCCATCTTGGCGGAGATCTCGGGGGCGTCGGCGGCGGGGATGCCGATGATGTTCTCAATCTCCTCCTTGACCCGCTTTGGGTCGGCGGCGGGCAGGTCGATCTTGTTCACCACCGGGAGAATCTCCAGGTCGTGCTCCATGGCCAGGAAGGTGTTGGCCAGGGTCTGGGCCTCGATGCCCTGGGCCGCGTCCACGATGAGCACCGCGCCCTCGCAGGCCGCCAGGGAGCGGGAGACCTCGTAGTTGAAGTCCACGTGGCCCGGGGTGTCGATGAGGTTGAGCTCGTAGGTGTTGCCGTCCTGGGCGGCGTAGTTGAGCTTCACGGCCCGGGCCTTGATGGTGATGCCCCGCTCCCGCTCCAGGTCCATGTTGTCCAGCAGCTGGCTCTCCATGTCCCGCTCGGCCACGGCGTTGCACTTCTCAATCAGCCGGTCGGACAGCGTGGATTTGCCGTGGTCAATGTGTGCGATAATGGAAAAGTTACGGATTTTAGTCTGGTCGGTCATTTATCATACCTCCGGTAGGGAATAACCAAATCAAAGCCCAGCGAAGCGGGTTTGATTTGGAAAGGACGAGCAGCGGAGCGAGCGAGCTTCCCCCCTCAGGGGAAAGCGAGGGATACGGAGCTTGTGAGGACGCGGTCGGTCATTTATCATACCTCCGGTAGGGAATTGCCAAATCAAAGCCCCGTGGGCCGTTCTGGAGAAAAAGGGCCGCCCCTTACTTCTGGTGCTCGGCCCGCATGGCGCTCACCCGGCGGTTGATGCGCTCGCCGGTGTTGTGGATGATCTGGAGCAGGGACTGGTAGGGGCCGGGGTACTTCTTGGACAGGGCGTCGTGGTTCATGGGCGGGAAGGCGCCCTTCTCCTTGGCGTGGGCGGTCAGGGCCTCCACATAGTCGGCCTCGGCGCAGATCATGTCCGCGTCGGGGATGCCGGCGGCAAACAGGGTGGGGGAGACGGAGAAGAAGTCCTCGTTCTGGGTCACGTCGGCCCGGTAGAGGTGGCGGAAGAGCTTGTAGATGGCGGTGCCCAGGTAGTCGGAGGCCGCCCGGATGGCGTCCCGCTTGCCGGTCTTGCCCAGCAGGTCGAAGAGGACGCTGACCGAGTTGACCAGCAGCTTCTTGGACAGGGTGGCCATAATGCTCCCGTGGAGCACGTTGTCCTTTTCGGCGGAGTAGTCGTACAGCTCCTCGGCGCCGATGGTGGTGCCGTCCCTGGTGAGGGTCCGGCCCAGCAGGAAGTCGGCGGAGACGTTATAGTAATCGCAGGCCTTGATGACAAAGGCCAGGCCGGGCTCCCGGATGCCGTTTTCATAGTGGGAGAGCAGCGCCTGGGAGATGCCCAAATCCTTGGCCACCGCCCGCTGGGACGCGCCCTTCTCCTGCCGCAGCAGGGAGAGGGAACGGGAAAAATCGGAACTCATTCGTCGCACACACCTTTTTCATTTCCAGACGGATTCCCGTCTTGTTTCTATATGACAGCTAGTATAGTATACCCGCAGGAATACAAAAAGTAAAGTATAATTTTCCCCTTTTGTGGCTTTGACCATTGAGAACCGCCGCGGGGGTGGTGTATAATAAAAGAACATAAGGGAAGATCGCCCTATTTTACATGGAATACTGGAGGATGTATCATATGGAGATGTTCAACAAGCTCATTGAGACCCTGAAGGCCAACCCCAAGCGGATCGTCTTTACCGAGGGCACCGACGCCCGCATCCTGGAGGCCAGCGCCCGCCTGCTCACCGCCAGCTGGCTCAAGCCCGTGCTGGTGGGCAATGTGGAGGACGTGAAGAAGGCCGCCGCCGACCACGGCTTCAACATCGACGGCGCCGAGATCGTGGACCCCGAGACCTATGAGGGCATGGAGGCCATGGTGGAGAAGATGGTGGAACTGCGCAAGGGCAAGATGACCGCCGACGAGTGCCGCGCCGCCCTGAAGAAGGGCAACTACTTCGGCACCATGCTGGTGAAGATGGGCGTGGCCGACTGCCTGGACACCGTCCGTCCCGCCCTGCAGCTGATCAAGACCAAGCCGGGCAACAAGATCGTCTCCTCCTGCTTCATCCTGGTGCGGGAGAACTCCACCGGCGGCGCCGAGGCCCTGGCCATGGGCGACTGCGCCATCAACATCAAGCCCAGCGACGACGAGCTGGTGGAGATCGCCCTGGAGACCGCCAAGTGCGCCAAGATCTTCGGCATCGACCCCAAGGTGGCCTTCCTGAGCTACTCCACCAAGGGCTCCGGCAAGGGCGAGGACGTGGACAAGATACGCTCCGCCTGCGAGAAGGCCAAGGCCGCCGCCCCCGACCTGGCCATGGACGGCGAGATGCAGTTCGACGCCGCCGTGTCCCCCACCGTGGGCCAGCTGAAGTTCCCCGGCTCCAAGGTGGCCGGCTACGCCAACACCTTCATCTTCCCCGACATCAACGCCGGCAATATCGGCTACAAGATCGCTCAGCGCCTGGGCGGCTTTGACGCCTACGGCCCCATCCTCCTGGGCCTCAACGCCCCCATCAACGACCTCTCCCGGGGCTGCAACGCCGACGAGGTCTACTCCATGGCCATCATCACCGCCGCCCTCTCCTGAGTAGGGCAAATCCGGAGCACCTCTCTTGGGAGGTGCTCCTTTTTTATGGGCCATGGAGTAGACCTCGGCCCTGCCTGGCGGGGCTCAGCGCTTGCGCCGCCAAGGCCTTGCGCGGAGCGCAAGGCCTTGATGCCGGGGCAATTCACTTGCCCCGGCAGATGTTTGGGGTCCGGGGGTCCCCCCGGGCTCCGCCCGTGGGGCCTGCTCCATGGCCATCATCACCGCCGCCCTCTCCTGAGCGCGGGAAACGCACCGGAATCAAAATGCCGGGCCCTGTGAGGGGCCCGGCATTTCAGGCTGTCGAAAAAGTCCAAGGACTTTTTCGACAGCCTTCAAAAATACCGTTACTTTCGCGCCGCACAGCGGCGCAAAAGTCCTCGCTCCGCTCGCCGCAAGCCTTGCGCGGCAAGGCATTGCGGGGCATTCGATTCCACGCGAGG
>CAJFTA010000085.1 GCA_904419835.1 uncultured Pseudoflavonifractor sp.
CCCAGAAGGGGAAGCCTCGCAGAGTTCCGTCATCCGCAGATGACGGAATCAAATGAAAATCCGTCATTTTCGGGGACATGCGCCTCGAAAATGACACTTTTCATGAAATTTTTGCCGACAATTTCATCAGAAATCGAGGCAAAAATTTCATGAAGCTCCTTCGAAAAAGTGGCGGAAGCCACTTTTTCGACAGCCTGCAGCCATCCCTGAGAGGATGGCTGCTTTCATGTGAAATTTGTGCGCAAACAGTACATAGGCAAATTCTGATCGAAGCCAAATCGAAGCCCCGGGCTGCGGCGTTCAAACCGGTTGTCTGGCCGGCGGCGCGTTTGCGCTGTACAAGCGTTTTCGCCTCTGGCGAAAACCTTGGCGCAGGGAGAATTCACTTCGCCTGAGCATTTAAATGCCGAAGGATGGAGGCGGACGCTGGACGCCGGAACCCAAAACAGAGCGACATCCAAAGGCTTAAGCTACGTATGGGGCAAATCGTTAAGAACAGACCGACCGGCGGGCGGCTCTCATGACTGGGGGCCGCCCGCCGGTTTGTCATTTTGCTTCAATCTCTACACGACAGCCGCCACTGGGCGCTCTCGCTCTGGAGTTCCACCATGCGGCGGTAGAGGCCGCCCTGCTCCATCAGTTCCGCCGGGGGGCCCTGCTGGGCCACATGGCCGTCCTCCAGCACCACGATATGGTCCGCTCCGGCCACGGTGCGCATCCGGTGGGCAATGACCAGCACCGTCTTGCCCCGGAGCAGGCGGGAGAGGGCGGCCTGGACGGCGCTCTCGTTCTCCACGTCCAGGCTGGCGGTGGCCTCGTCCAGCACCACGATGGGGGAATCCTTCAAAATGGCCCGGGCCAGAGCGATGCGCTGCTGCTCCCCGCCGGAGAGATAGACGCCCTTGGCGCCCACCACCGTGTCCGGCCCCTGGGGCAGCTTTTCCAGAATGTCGTCGCACTGGGCGGCGTGAGCGGCGGAGAGAACCTCCTCCCGGGAGGCGTCCGGCCGGGCCGCCCGGATGTTTTCCAGCAGGCTCTCCTTGAACAGCCGGGTATCCTGGAACACAAAAGCCACCTGTTCCATGAGTGCGGCGCTGTCCAGCTCCCGCACGTCCACGCCGCCCACGGTGACGCTGCCGCTGTCCACATCCCAAAAACGGGGGATCAGGCTGGCGGCGGTGGTCTTGCCACCGCCGGAGGGCCCCACCAGGGCCACCACCTGACCGGGCCGGACAGCGAAGCTCACATCCTCCAGCGCGGGCCGATCCGCGCCGGGGTAGATGAAGGTCACATGGTCAAAGACCACGGCGTCGTTGACCGGTTTCTTTTGAACCTTCGGCTCCCGCATGGGCTGCTGGCTCAGGATCTCGTCCAGGCGGACGATGGCCTCGTCGGCCTCCATCACCGCCTCACTCATATACATGATGCGGTTGATCATCTGGCCGCAGGCGGGGGCGAACAGGGTATAGAAGATCAGGTTCACCAGTGCCGTCCGTACGTCTCCGCCGGAGGCGATCAGCAGCGCCGCCGGGATCAGCAGGGCAAAGGCTCCGTTGATAAAGGTGAGGAAACAGGTCTGGCCCGTCCGGCAGCTCATGGCATACTGGCTGGCCAGGTCGCTGTAATCTTTGATGGCGGCGTAGAAGGCCTTGAAGGAGCAGACCGTCTGCTGGAACATCTTCACCACCGGGATGCCCCGGACATACTCCACCGCCTCGCCGCTCATGCGCTCGATCTCCTGCTGATAGCGGTGGAAGAAGCCGGCGTTCTTGCCGCCCATCATCAGGCACATGGAGAGCAGGGCCAGCACCATGGTCAGAAGGCACAAAAGGCCCATCCGCCAGTCAAAGAGGAACAGCATGACGATGGCGGCGATGGGCGTCACCGCCGTGGCGGTCAGGTCGGGGAGCTTGTGGGCCAGCAGATCCTCGGTCAGCCCGGCGTTGTCGTCGACGAGCTTGCGCAGCCGCCCCGACTGGTTCCCGGTAAAAAAGCCCAGAGGGAGCTTCAGCATATGAGTCATGGCGGCGCGCCGGATGTTCCGGGCGGTACGGAAGGCCGCAATGTGAGTGGACATGAGGGCGGCAAAGTACAGCAGGATGCTGCCAATGGCAAACCACACTGCCATCCAGCCCCAGCGGCCCAGTTCCCCGGCTCCGTCCGGGCTGGGCCAAGCGGCCAGCACGCTCCTCGCCGCCAGCCAGACGCACAGGTACGGCACCAGGCCCAGCACCGCCGACAATGCCGACAGGATACAGCCCAGGATCGTCAGGTTCCTGTGCCCGCCCGCATAGCCCAGGATGCGGGCGAGGCTGCTCGGTTTCTTTTGGTTCAAAGTGATCCCTCCTTATCAAAATAGTTAGTTAAAGCTAACTTATATCCAAAAAAGACAGGGGCTAAGCCCCCATCAATTTCAGCCATCCGGCGGTGTAGAAGTCCCGCAGCTGATCCACGTCCCGCAGAGCCTGCTCCCGGGGCATATCATGAACCACGATCTCAAAGATGCCGTTGAACATCCCGCTGGCGATGATGTGGCACAGGGATTTGTCCAGCACAGGAATGCCCTTCCCCAGGTGGCGGAGCACCTCCATGTACTGGAGGGTGTACTCTACTTCCACCTCCACCATGTTGTGGACGAAGTGCTCGTAGCTGGTACCCTCCGAGCGGGTGAGGAGCAGCTTCACCGGCTCCCGGTGGGCGCAGATGTAGTCCACCATCCAGTGGACGCAGCCGGAGGACTCCACCCCCATGTGATTCGGCTGCTGTTCCTCGGGCAATTCGGCGAAGGCAGTCTGGGCCTCCATGAACTTACCCATGAGGGCGGCAGCGTGGGGCTCTACGATGGAGGCGAACAGGGCCTCCTTGCTGGAGAAGTAGCCGTAGAAAGCCCCGGTGGTCACCCCGGCATTCTTTACGATCTGCCGCAGGGAGGCCCCCAGAAAGCCCTTGTCCAGAAACTCTGTCAGAGCGGCCTCTTGGATACTCTCCAGGGTGGCAGTAGACTTTTCTTCCATGGAAAGAACTCCTTGTAACAGTGTTATATAACGCTGTTATAATAGAGCTGACATAACGAAATGTCAAGATGACTCCTTCAAATTTTTTCTGATGCCGGCTTTTCCAGAAGAACGCACCTGCCTGCACCGATTGACAAAGCAGAATCCTCTGCATATAATCTACACATACCCCTAATGGTATGGAGGAAATGACAATGCGACAGTGTATGGACGCAGACAACCTGCACCGCAGGCTGAAGAAAATCATTGGACAGGTGCAGGCCATTGACCGGATGATCGACGAAGACATCCCCTGTGAGGACATTCTGGCCCAGATTAACGCGGCCAAGTCCGCCCTCCACGGATGCGGTAAGGTGGTCCTGGAGGGCCACATCCAGCACTGCGTCCGGGACGGCATCCAGCACGGGGATGCGGACAAGACCATCGAGAGCTTTACCAAGGCGGTGGAGCGGTTCTCCAACATGAGTTGATGGGACGGAAGGGCAGCCCGGCGGGCTGCCCTTTTTCTTGACACGATATACCCCTATAGGTATAATATACCTATACCCTGTATGGTATAAAGGAGAGGAGCATTATGAAATCACGCATGGAAAAACTGGAGCATCTGCTGGAGCTGGGCGGCATCAAAAAGGATATTACACTGCTGGTCATCTCCGGGATTGCCGTGCTGCTGAGTCTGCTGGGCGTACAGCCGTTTCCCTTTGACATGGCGTGGGTGGCCATTGTTCTGTGCGGTGTCCCCATCATTCTGGAGGCTGTCATCGGCTTGGTGACCGCCTTTGACATCAAGGCGGACGTGCTGGTGTCTCTGGCTCTTATTGCCTCGGTAGCCATCGGGGAGGACTTCGCCGCCGGCGAGGTGGCCTTTATCATGCAGCTGGGCGGCCTGCTGGAGGAGCTGACGGTGGCCCGGGCCCGGGCAGGCATCGAGAAACTGGTGCATCTGACGCCCCAGACCGCCCGGGTGCTGCGGGGCGGACAGGAGATCACCATCCCCGCCGAACAGGTGCGGGTGGGCGACCTGCTCCGGGTCCTGCCTGGGGAGGGAGTGCCGGTGGACGGCGTCATCATCTCCGGGCAGACCTCCATCAATCAGGCCGTGATGACCGGAGAGTCCATGCCGGTGGACAAGACCGTGGGGGACGAGGTCTCCAGCGGGACGGTAAACCAGTTTGGGGCCTTTGAGATGCGGGCCTCCAAGGTGGGGGAGGACAGTTCTATCCAGCGGATGATCCGGCTGGTGCAGTCCGCCGACGCGGGCAAGGCCAAGATCGTGGGCATCGCCGACCGCTGGGCCACCTGGATTGTAATCATTGCCCTGAGCGCGGCGGCCATCACCTGGCTCATCACTGAGGAGATCATCCGGGCGGTGACCATCCTGGTGGTGTTCTGTCCCTGTGCCCTGGTGCTGGCCACCCCCACCGCCATCATGGCGGCCATCGGAAACGCCACAAAGCATGGTTTCCTCGTGCGGGAGGGGGACGCCCTGGAACGGCTGGCCCAGGTGAAGGTCATCGCCTTTGACAAGACCGGCACCCTGACCTACGGTACGCCGGAGGTGGTGGAAGCTGTCAGTGTGACCGAGGCTTACAGCAAAGAACAGCTCTACCGGCTGGCCGCCTCCGCCGAGCAGTTCTCGGAGCACCCCTTGGGCAAGGCCATTGTACACTGCTGCAAAAAGGAGTTTGGAACCGAACTCGCCCTGGCCGACGGCTTTTCCATGCTCCCCGGCCGGGGCGTGAGTGCCCGGGTGGAGGGCAAAGAGATCCTGGCCGGAAACCCGGAGCTGCTGCATGAGCACGGCGTCTCCATGACGCCCCCTCCCCCGGCAGAGGAGGCCATCCGGAAGGGCTGCACCGTGACGTATCTGGCGGTGGACGGGGTGTTCGCCGGCTATCTCGTCCTCTCCGACACCCTGCGGGAGGAGAGCGCGGAGATGATCAAATCCCTGGGCGGACTGGGGGTGGAGCCGGTTCTGCTCACCGGCGACCATGAAAATGCCGCCCGGGCCATCGCCGGGCGGCTGAAGATTGATTCGGTACAGGCCAACTGCCTGCCGGAGGACAAGTTGAAGGCCATTGACAAATATCAGTCCTCCGGCCGGCCGGTGTGTATGATCGGCGACGGCATCAACGACGCCCCCGCCCTGAAACGGGCCGGGGTGGGCATCGCCATGGGGGGCGTGGGCAGCGACATCGCCGTGGACGCGGCGGACATCGCCCTGGTGGACGATGAGGTGAAGGAGCTGCCCCACCTCATCGCCCTGTCCAGAAGGATGATGACCACCATCAAATGCAACATGACTTTCTCCATGGCGCTGAACTTTATCGCCATCGTCCTGGCGATTAACGGCACCTTAAACCCGGTGGTGGGGGCCCTGGTACACAACGCCGGTTCCGTGCTGGTTATTACCTGTTCCGCCTTCCTACTAAAATGGAAGAAAGCGCCAACCCGAAAAAGCAGGTGAAGGTGCAAATACCCGCGGCATCCAGGCGCTACGCCAAGGAATTGACGGAGGAGGTAAACGCGGACCGGGAGGCCCATGGGAAGAAGGCCTTTGAAGACGATGACGGGCCTTCAGCAGCGGCGAAGAAGCGCAGGGACAATACCTCGAAGAAGAAGCTGGTCCGGCGGAAGAAGGAGAAGCTGCACACCGTGAAGCGGAGACCATTGCTGCCGACTCTGCCTGCAAGCCCCTGCATATCTGTAAAAAGGTATTTGAGGATGGACGTGTGCTGTCCAGCGCTTACAAACGGCCCCAGACCAGGAAGGGCGGCCACGAGTGGTGGAAGTATGTACATGACGAGTATCATGACTGTGTGCTCTGCCTGGAATTCCAGGCCCTGATTTACCGCACCGCCAACCGGGACGGATACCGGGAATATAAAAGCGCCCCCAAGCTCTGTTCCAGCTGTCTCACCCGCCATCTGTGACCCGCTCCAAGGACTGCGTAAAGACCGTGCGGAGGCATATCTGGAAGCACTATGGGGAGCTGGCCGACGACGCCCGCTATACGCCCCAATACCAGGAACTCTGCAAGCGGCGGAAAGAGACCATTGAACGGGTCTTTGCCGACGCCAGGAAAAACACGCCATGCGCAGTTACTTTCGCGCCGCACAACGGCGCAAAAGTCCGCGCTCCCCTCTCCGCAAGCCTTGCGGGGCATTCAATTCCATGCGAGGCGGGCGGCTGCGTCCCTTCGCGCTCCCCTGTCCCGGCGCAGGCAATTCTGTTCAACCGAGGTTTTTTGGACACGCTGGGCGGCGTTTCCGCGTGAGCGGAAGCGCCGCAGGCTTTCGAAAAAGTGGCTTCCGCCACTTTTTCGAAGGAGCTTCATGAAATTTTCACCTCGATTTCTGATGAAATTGTCGGCAAAAATTTCATGCGAAGTGTCATGTTCGAGGCACATGTCCCCGAAAATGACGGATTTTCATTTGATTCCGTCATCTGCGGATGACGGAACTCTGCGAGGCTTCCCCTTCTGGGAGGTTTTTCG
>CAJFTA010000086.1 GCA_904419835.1 uncultured Pseudoflavonifractor sp.
TCAGTCTGTCGAAAAAGTCCAGCAAATGCTGGGCTTTTTCGTTTATACGAGGTAAAATAGAGGAGGAGGTGAGAGGGATGCTGGAACGAGGGAGGATGGACCGTAATGTGATTGAGTTGGTAGGAATCGAGAGTCTGCGGAGCATTTGCTGCGGAAAATAGACAAGGCTGTAGATTTCAAACGTCTATATGAAATGGTGGAACCATTGTACAGTGAAGACAATGGCAGGGCGAGTGTAGACCCGGTGGTGCTGTTCAAAATGGGACAGCAAACCAGGTATTCCGTTGGATTTTGGAGGAGATAGCGGAGGCCGGTTATCTTTCTCCCAAGGCGGTATTTATAGACGGTACGCACATCAAGGCCAACGCCAATAACAAGAAACAGGTGAAGGTAGAGATTCCGGCGGCATCCAGGCACTATGCCAAGGAAGTGATGGAAGAGGTAAACGAGGACCGGGAGGCTCATGGGAAGAAACCGTTTGATGATGATGACGAGCCTGGCGCTCCAGCAAAGAAGCGGCGGGACAATATTTCGAAGAAAAAGCTGGCGCGGCGGAAGAAGGAGAAGGTGCGTACTGTAACTCGGAGCGTAACCGATCCGGACAGCGGCCTGTTTGTGAAAGGAGACCACAAGCGGCAGTTTGCCCATGAGGCCCATACAGCCTGCGACAAGCATGGCTTTGTTCTGGAAGCAGTCGTTACCCATGGAAATGTACATGACAGCGTGGCGTTTGATGAAGTGTATGACCGTGTGACAGCGGACTTCCCGGAAGTAGAGACGATTGTTGCCGATTCCGCCTACAAAACTCCTCACATCTGCAAAACCAGAAACTCTACAAGCGGCGAAAAGAAACCATTGAACGGGTTTTTGCCGATGCCAAGGAAAAACACGCCATGCGTTATACCCAGTATAGAGGCTTGGCCCAGGTATCCAACTGGGTGAAGCTGAAATTTGCTGCCATGAATCTCAAAAAACTGGCCAGGTGGTTATGGCAGGTGAAGCTTGCTCCATTTGCACTTTTCCTTCTTTGGCCTCTATTCCACAGAAACCCGCCTATGCTTGACGCATAGGCGGGTTTCTCGACAATTTATCTGCGCTGTTCGGGAGACACGGCGGGAGTGCGGCCTGCGCTTCTGGTCAGGAGCCAGCCGCTAGTGAGGGCGGTGAAGGGCGCCACCGTGACCAGCCCAAAGGAGCCCACCACCGTATGGATAATCTCGGCGGCCACGTACTTGTAGTTGAGGATGTGCTGTACCGGCGTGCCCTGGGCCATGAAGACCATGAGGAGGGCTACATATCCGCCGGAATAGGCCAGCAGCAGCGTAGTGGTCATGGTACCCATGGCGGCCCTGCCCACGTTCATGCCGGATTTGACAGCCTCTCTCCAGCCGATGTCGGGCCGCTTCTCCACAACCTCATTGACGGCGGAGGTGATGTCCACAGACAGATCCATGACCGCCCCGGAGGCACCGATAAAGATGGAAGCCATAAAAATCCGGGTCAGATTCAGGTCTTGGTATCCGGCATAGAGCAGGCTCTCGGAGCTCTGCATGACGGCGCCGTGGATTTTGAACAGGTCGGTGAAGGCGGCGCCCAGCAGGCAGGTCACCAGAACGCCCAGGGAGGCGCCGGACACGGCGGACAGGGAGCGGCGGTCAAAGCCGTAGACCAGGGAGATAATCAGGATGGTCAGGCCCAGGGTGATGGCCAGCCCGATAAGGATGGGGTTAAAGCCTTTGAGGTAGAGGGGGACCAGAACTTTCCACAGCATCAGGATAGTCAGCACGAAGGAGAGGATGGCCCGTATGCCGGTGCGGCCGGCAAAGAGGATGAGCAGCGCGGCAAAGAGCAGGGCCAGCAGCGCCTCCGCACCCATACGGTCGTGGTCAATCATGGTGACGTTGGTGATGCCGTCCTCCGAGAAGCTGACCACCACCAGCGCCCTGTCGCCGGGGGAGAAGAGCTTGTCCTGCTCCACCGACCCGTTGAGCATATTGATGCCCACTGTGGTCTCGCCTTTGAAGCGCCCGCCCAGCAGCTCCAGCGTGCAGCGCTGCTCGCCGGAGCGGACCAGCCCGGTGTCGACAATGGTGGAGTTGTCCACGCTTACAACCAGAGCGGAGCAGCGGTCTGCCTCCTGGTACTGCACGGCGTCCTCATACCCGGTGGGCAGGAGCATCAGAACCACAATGAGCAGCAGGCACAGGGCCACAGGGGCATAGTAGCGGCGCTTGGCCGGGTCTCGGAGAAGGGAATTCATATTGACGAGGACATCCTTTCTGTATCAGCAGACGGATGCGGCAGAATTTGCCGCATCCGTCTGCTTTTTTATGAGGAGGGGAAGGGAAAAATCAGGCCACGCCCAGCATATCGGCCAGCTTGTTGTAGATCTCGGTGTTGTCATAGTAGCCGTTGAACGCCCCGGCGCTGACGCCGTGGGCCAGCACGGCCACGGGCAGGCCGGTGTGGCTGTAGGAGGTGAAGGAGATGCCGGCTTTGTTGTTGATAATGTGGGTGATGGTGACGCTCAGGGGCTCGTAGGTGCCGTAGAGCACGTACTCCTCCTGCTCATACTCGCTGGCGGCGGTGCCGTTGATGCTCTTCTCATAGGCGGCACGCAGCTGCTCCTGTTCATAGGCGGTGAGCACCAGCTTGTCACCCTCCTCGCCCTGGGTCTTCAGGCCGAAGAGCGTCTCAATGTCCTTGAGCACGTCCTCAAAGGGGGTCTTGTTCTCCTTGTAGGCGGCGACGTAGTCGCTGTCAAACTTGGCGTAGGAGATCTTCTGGTTCTCCAGCAGGTCCAGATAGGTATCGTAGTCGGTGCCGGCAAAGCCGATGGTCATGCCGCCGGTCTCATGGTCGCCGGTGACCAGGATAAGGGTCTCATCAGGGTGATCGGCGGCGAAGTCGATGGCCACCTGGACCGCGTCGGCCAGGGCCTGGGTGTCGTGGATGGCGGAGGCGGCGTCGTTGGCGTGGCAGGCCCAGTCGATCTTGCCGCCCTCGCACATCATGAAGAAGCCGGTGTCGTTGTCCAGCACCTCGATGCCCTTGGCCACATAGTCGGCCAGGGACCACATGTCGTCGGTACGGTCAATCTCGTAGGCCATGGCGTCGCTGTCGGCCAGGTGCTCGTCAATCAGAATGACCTTGCCGTCCTCAGCGGAGACGGCCTCGGCCTCAGCCTGGGTCTTGACCACCTTGTAGCCGGCCTCAGCGGCCAGGTCGTACAGGTCGGCCTGGTCGCCCTCGGAGCCGGTGGGCTTGAGCAGCGCGCCGCCGGCGAAATAGTCGAAGCCGGAGTCGACCATCTCCAGGCCGATCTCGTAGTAGCTGTTGCGGCTGGCCTGGTGGGCGTAGAAGGCGGCGGGGGTGGCATGGTTCAGGTTGACCGAGGTGATGACGCCGATCTTATAGTCCTTCTGATCCTTCAGCTGCTCGGCGATGGTCTCATAGGCAACCGAGCCGGTCTCGTCCACGTTGATGGAGCCAGAGTAGGTCTTGTGGCCGGTGGAGATGGAAGTGGCGGTGGAGGCGGAGTCGGGCGCGAAGGAGTTGGAATCAAAGGTGATGGCAGAGCCGGCGGCATCAAAGTTCATGAAGTTGAGATACTCGGGCCCGTCCAGAATGGCGCCCTGGTTGTCGTCCAGGCTGGGGGCGGCCTGCCAGTAGTCCTCGTCCTTCAGCGCGCCCAGGAAGTCAGAGGTGGACTGAATCTGGGGATAGCTCATGCCGTCGCCGATGAAGAGAAAGACATACTTGGGGGCTGCTGCGGTCTGCTCGGTCTCGGCGGAGAGCTGCTGGGCTGTGGGCTGGGAAGGGACGGACGCGGGGGGAGTCGCCTGGCCGGCGGGGGTGCTGCCGCAGCCGGCCAGTATGCCGGTCAGCGTGGCGGCGGCTAGGGTGAGGGCCAGGGAGCGTTTGAGCTTCATTTCAAATTTCCTCCATTCGATGTCGTATAGGTGAAGCCGGAACGGCTCTATCATAGCCGTTTCAGAGGCGGCCTGCTATCTGAAAACGGTAAACAGAGGAAAAGAGAGAGTAAAGAATTGTAAGGGGCATGGAAAGGCGGAGTGGGGAATATACTCCCGATGACAGAGACCGTTGGGGGGAGAAAGATGCTGGGGCATATGGCGATGACCGGAGAAAAGGGCTGGAAGACGGTTTTGGACAGCCGTGAGGTACTGGGCCTGCCGCTGTTGCGGGCGCTGGTGCCGGGCGTGGAAGGGCGGCACGAGAAGCGGCGGACGCGGCGCGTGGAGCGGGCCGCCCGGCGCCTGCGGGAGGCTGGGGTCCGCCGGGTACTGGCCGGGCCGGGATTTCCATACTGGGAGCAGCTGGAGGCCCAGGGCCTGCGGGGCGTGGACCCGGAGCCCATGTGCCAGGCCATGGCCGCGGAACTGGCGCTGGCGGCGCTGGCGCGGGACGGGCGGCCGCCTGAGCGGGCGGTGGTGGCGCTGCGGGGCGGACGGGTGTCCCGGCCGCTCTTTCAAGCCGCGGTGGCGCTGTGCCCCCGGGTGCGGGGCGTGGAGGTGTGCGTGCCGGGGGGAGGAGCGGAGCTGGCGGACCATCTGCGCCGGGAGTACGGCCTCCCGGTCCTGGAGCGGGAGCGGCCCGACCTGGTGCTGGAATTTTCCCCCGTTCAGGCCGGAGCGGGGGATGACAGAACCATGGCGCTTTACGGCCCGTCCCCGCGCCTGCTGGGGCTGACGCTCCGGCCGCCCATGCCGATTCCCGGGGACTTCGCACCATTGCCGCTGACGGCCGCCCTGTGGGAGATGGGGCTCCTTTCCCAGCCGCCCGCCATTGTGCCGGAAGGGGAAGAAAGATGAACCGCCGGGCGGCTTTGGGGCGGGAAAACCCTTGACAGAACCAGATAAACTACCTATAATACGTAACGTCACTATTGCGAGATAGTGGGTTTTTTCTTATACGCAAAAATAGGGACCGACCGGGCCTGACAACTCCGGAGATCCCCTTCACGGTTGAAATTTTTTGAAACGGAAAGGTGTGCGCAGCAGCATGGCGAAAGAATTCAAGCTCAGCCCTGAGCGCTGGAAGGAACTGAAAGACGAACTGGTCTATCTGAAGACCGTCCGTGAGAAAGAGGTGGCCGATCAGATCAAGGAGGCCCGTTCCTTCGGCGACCTGAGCGAGAACAGCGAGTATGACGAGGCCAAGAATGAGCAGGGCAAGCTCTACTCCCGGATTGCCGAGGTGGAGAACATCCTGGACAACTGCGTGGTCATCGAGGAAGAGGTCCACGACGGCAAGACCGTCCGCCTGGGCAGCAAGCTCAAGGTGCTGGACGTGGAGTTCAACGAGGAGCTGGACTACGAGGTGGTGGGCTCTCAGGAGGCCGACCCCATGAACGGCCGTATCTCCGAGGATTCCCCCTTCGGCCGGGCCCTGCTGGGCAAGAGTGTGGGCGAGGACGTGGTGGTGGAGGCCCCCGCCGGCTCCCTGCACTATAAGGTGCTGTCCATCAGCAAGTAAGCTGGGGCGGGCCTCCAGCGGAAACAACAAAAGAGAGGCCGGGAGGACCCGGCTGTAAGATAAGGAGCAAGGAGTATGACAGAGAATACCAACGCCCCCGTTCAGGAGGAGCAGTCCCTTTCGGAGCTTCTCCAGATCCGCCGGGACAAGCTGAAGGAGCTGCAGGACGCGGGGATGGACCCCTTTCAGCAGACCAAGTACAGCGTGACCGCCCACTCCCAGGAGATTAAGGATAACTTTGAGACCATGGAGGGCCAGACGGTCTCTGTGGCCGGACGGCTCATGTCCAAGCGGGGCATGGGCAAGGCCGTGTTCTGCGACCTGCAGGACGTTCAGGGCCGCATCCAGTTGTACGTCCGCATTGACGAGCTGGGGGAGGAGCCCTTCGCCCGGTTTAAAAAGGTGGACATCGGCGACATCGTGGGCGTGGAGGGCGAGGCCTTCCGCACCAAGCGGGGCGAGATCTCCGTCAAGGCCAGCACGGTCACCCTCCTCTCCAAGTCCCTCCGGCCCCTGCCTGAGAAGTTCCACGGCCTGACCGACAAGGAGACCCGCTACCGCCAGCGGTACGTGGACCTGATTGTCAACCCCGAGGTGCGCCAGGCCTTTGTGGTCCGCTCCCGGTTCATCAAGCACGTCCGGGAGTTCCTGGACAACCGGGGCTATATGGAGGTTGAGACCCCTGTGCTCAACACCATCTCCGGCGGCGCCACCGCCCGGCCCTTCATCACCCACCACAACACCCTGGACATCGACATGTATATGCGCATCGCCACCGAGCTGCCCCTGAAGCGGCTGATTGTGGGCGGTATGGACCGGGTGTACGAGCTGGGCCGCATCTTCCGTAACGAGGGCATGGACCCCAAGCACAACCCCGAGTTCACCACAGTGGAGCTCTATCAGGCCTTTGCCGACTTCAACGACATGATGGACCTGTTCGAGGAGCTGCTGTCCTCCGCCGCCCAGAAGATTCTGGGCACCTATGAGGTGGAGTGGCAGGGGGAAAAGATCGACCTGACCCCCGGCTGGCCCCGGCTGCCCATGCACGAGGCGGTGAAGCAGTACACCGGCCTGGACTTCATGGCCATCACCTCCGACGAGGAGGCCGTGGCGGCCGCCAAGTCCATCGGCGTGGAGCTGCCTGAGACCGCCGATAAGACCTGGGGCAACGCGCTGTACGAGGTATTTGACCAGCGGGTGGAGGAGAAGCTGATCCAGCCCACCTTTATCACCATGCACCCCGTGGACGTGTCCCCCCTGGCCAAGCGGTCTCCCAAGGATCCCCGGCTCACCGAGCGGTTTGAGCTGTTTATCTGCCACAGCGAGATGGGCAACGCCTTCTCCGAGCTCAACGACCCCATCGACCAGCGCCAGCGCTTCCAGAAGCAGGTGGAGCTGCGGGACAAGGGCGACGACGAGGCCGGCATGATGGACGAGGATTTCCTCAACGCCCTGGAGTACGGCATGCCCCCCACGGGTGGCCTGGGCATCGGCATTGACCGCTGCGTGATGATGCTTACCAACTCCGACACCATCCGGGACGTGATTTTGTTCCCCACTATGAAGCCGTTAGATTAAAAAACACTGATATTTCAACGGTCCTGAGACTTTGACCAACGAGATTTACGACCAATTTACGACCAA
>CAJFTA010000087.1 GCA_904419835.1 uncultured Pseudoflavonifractor sp.
TCAGCGTGTCGAAAAACCTCCCAGAAGAGGAAGCCTCGCAGAGTTCCGTCATCCGCAGATGACGGAATCAAATGAAAATCCGTCATTTTCGGGGACATGTGCCTCAAAAATGACACTTCTCATGAAATTTTTGCCGACAATTTCATCAGAAATCGAGGTGAAAATTTCATGAAGCTCCTTCGAAAAAGTGGCGGTAGCCACTTTTTCGACAGCCTGAGGCCGACGGAAAATTCCGCCGGCCTTGCCGTCTATAAAACAGGTTTACTTCTTCTTCCTGCTGTACGGCGTATCCGCCAGGGGCAGGCTGGTACGGAACTTGCCGTCGTAGTTGTAGTAGGCCAGCTGCACGGCGGGCGCGGTGGGGATGGAGCAGATCTCCCCGATGCCCTTGGCGCCGCAGGCCAGCTCGGAGTCGTTCTTCTCCACAATGATGGCCTTCACATCGGGGGTCTGGTTGGCCCGGAACAGGCCCAGGGAGGCGTACACCGCCGTGGGACGACCGTCCTTGAGGGGGAAGTCCTCGGTGAGGGCGTAGCCCAGGCTCATGACCACGCCGCCCTCAATCTGGCCCTCCACGCTCACCGGGTTCACCGCCCGGCCCACGTCGTGGGCGGCAATGACCCGCTTGATTTTGCCCTCGCCGTCCAGCTCCACCAGGTGGGTGGCGTAGCCGTAGGCGATGTGGCTGATGGGGTTGGGCCGGTCGGAGCCCAGCTTGTCGGTGATGCCGGTGTACTCCTGGTGGAAGTCCACCCCCTCCACGGCGGACAGGTCCCGGCCCTCCAGGGCCCACTTCAGCTCGGTGGCCGCCCGGCGGGTGGCCTCGCCGGTGAACAGGGTCTGGCGGGAGGCGGTGGTGTTGCCCGAGTTGGGGGCGATGGAGGTGTCGGGCGCGTCCCAGGTGACCTGGTCGGGCCGCAGGCCGGTGACCTCGCAGACAATCTGGCAGGTGATGGTGCCCACGCCCTGGCCGATGCAGGCGGCGGAGGTGCGGACGTGGACCACGCCCTTCTCCACATGGAGGGTCACCCTGCCCGTGTCCGGGATGCCCACGCCCAGGCCCGCGTTCTTCATGGCGCAGGCGATGCCCGCCTTGGGATTGGCCTCATAGTAGGGCCGCACCGCGTCCAGGGTCTCCACCAGGGCGGTGCCCTCGTCGGCGATCTGGCCGTTGGGCAGCACCTGGCCGGGGCGGATGGCGTTGCGGTAGCGGATTTCAAAGGGGCTGATGCCCACCAGCTCGGCCAGCTTGTTCAGGTTGCACTCGGCGGCAAAGCAGCTCTGGGTCACGCCGAAGCCCCGGAAGGCGCCGCAGGGCGGGTTGTTGGTGTAGAAGGCCTTGCCGTCGATGATGATGTCCTGGTAGTTGTAGGGGCCGGCGGCGTGGGTGCAGGCCCGCTGGAGCACCGGCCCGCCCAGGGAGGCAAAGGCGCCCGAGTCGGTGCGCAGGATGGCGATCATGGCGGTGAGGTAGCCGTTCTCGTCACAGCCGGTGGTGACCTCCATCTCGAAGCCGTGGCGCTTGGGATGGCAGAGCATGGACTCCTTGCGGGTCATGGCCACCTTCACGGGCCGCTGGGTCAGGTAGGCCAGAACAGCGGCGTGGTGCTGGACGGACATGTCCTCCTTGCCGCCGAAGCCGCCGCCCACCGCCTTGGCCACCACCCGCACCAGCTCCTGGGGCAGGCCGGTGGCGTCGGCGCACTCCCGGCGGGTCTGGTAGATGCCCTGGTCGCCGGAGTAGACCACCACACCATGGCCCTCGGGGGCGGCAACGGCGGTCTCGGTCTCCAGGAAAGCATGCTCAGTGGGGGGCGTGTGGTACTTGGTGGTGACCACATACCTGCTGTTTTTCAGCCTGCCCTCCGCGTCGCCCCGGACCAGATGCTCGTGGGCGAAGCAGTTGCCGCCCTCCTGAAGCTCGGGAGCATCGGGGGCCATGGCCTCCTCCAGGGTGAGGACAGGCTTGAGCACCTCATAGTCAATCTTCACCAGGGCTCTGGCCTGGTTCAGGGCCTCGGTGGTCTCGGCGGCGATGAGCACGATGGGGTCGCCGCAGAAGTGGACCTCACCGCCGATGGGCACCAGCACCCACTGGTCCCGCTTCAGGTGGCCCACCTTCAGCTGACCGGGCAGGTCGGCGGCGGTGACAATCTTCACCACGCCGGGCACCTCCAGGGCCTCGCTGATGTCGATACCTTTAATAATGGCACGGGGGTAGTCGGAGCGCACCGCGCCGCCGAAGAGCATGCCCTCCATGCGGATGTCGTCGGTGTACTCGGCGGTGCCGATGGCCTTGGCGGGCGCGTCCACACGGGGCAGATTCTCGCCGATCTTGCCGGTGAAGGTCTCGTGGGGCGCCTGGGTGCCCTCACGGAACATCTTGGCGGCCAGCAGAACCGCATCCTCAATCTTCTTGTAGCCGGTGCAGCGGCAGATATTGTTGCGCAGGGCAAACTTGACCTCATCCCGGGTGGGATTGGGGTTGGCGTCGATGAGGCCCTTGGCGCTCATGACCATGCCGGGGGTGCAGAAGCCGCACTGCACCGCGCCGCAGTGGGTGAAGGCGTAGGCGTACACATCCTTCTCCCGGTCGGTGAGGCCCTCGCAGGTGATCACCCGCTTGCCCTCCATTTTGGAGGTCTTCTGGACGCAGGCCTTGGTGGCCTTGCCGTCAATGAGAATCATGCAGGTGCCGCACGCGCCTTCGGAGCATCCGTTCTTGACCGAGGTGAGCCCCAGTTCCTCCCGCAGGAAGGTGAGCAGGCGCTCGTCCCGCGCTGTGGAAACGGTCTTCCCGTTGACGATGAAGGTATACATGGCAAAAAGCCTCCTTACTGTAATCGGGTCTTTCCCCCGGGTCCCTCTGCCTCTTTTTCTATAGCTTAACACCAAATCAAAAAGGTATCAACCGAAATACATATGGCAAAATACACAAATATCTAAAAATATTTTTGGAGATACAAAAAATTTTTAGCAAACCCCTTGACTTGTGGCCCGGTCATGATATGATAGGGCCAGAAAGGTTTTAATCCCTCTGGTTTCATCCAGATTTTATTCGGAGGAGAGGCAGTATGAAAGACCCCATCCGCTGGACACTCAACCATATGCCCAAGAGCGAGGACAAGGAACTGGCCATCATGGCCCTGGACAATGTGGCCAAGGCCCGCTCCTTCCACGGCAGCTTCCCCCAGTACTCCATCACCCCCCTGGCCAAGCTGGACGGCATGGCCAGGTACCTGGGCCTGGGCGGCGTGTACGTCAAGGACGAGAGCTACCGATTCGGCCTCAACGCCTTTAAGGTGCTGGGCGGCTCCTTCGCCATGGCGCGCTATATCGCCAAGGAGATGGGCCGGGATGTGTCCGACATGACCTACGACTATCTCACCAGCGAGGCCTTCCGCAAGGAGTTCGGACAGGCCACCTTCTTCACCGCCACCGACGGCAACCACGGCCGCGGCGTGGCCTGGGCCGCCAACAAGCTGGGCCAGAAGGCTGTGGTACATATGCCCAAGGGCTCCAGCCAGTCCCGCTTTGACAACATCGCCAAGGAGGGCGCTCAGGTCACCATCGAGGAGGTCAACTACGACGACTGCGTCCGTATGGCCGCCGCCGAGGCCGAGCAGACCGAGCACGGCGTCATCGTCCAGGATACCGCCTGGGACGGCTACGAGGAGATCCCCTCCTGGATTATGCAGGGCTACGGCACCATGGCCAGCGAGGCCGCCGAGCAGCTGCGCCAGTGCGAGGTGAACCGCCCCACCCACGTGTTCGTCCAGGCCGGTGTGGGCTCTCTGGCCGGCGCTGTGGTGGGCTACTTCACCAACCTCTACCCCAACAACCCGCCCAAGTTCGTGGTCATGGAGGCCGCTGCCGCCGACTGCCTGTACAAGGGCGCTGTGGCCGGCGACGGTTCTCCCCGCATCGTCACCGGTGACCTCCAGACCATTATGGCCGGTCTGGCCTGCGGCGAGCCCAACACCCTGTCCTGGGACATCCTGCGCAACCACGTCTCCGCCTTTGTCTCCTGCCCCGACTGGGTGTCCGCCAAGGGCATGCGGATGCTGGGCGTGCCCGTCAAGGGCGACCCGGTGGTCATCTCCGGCGAGTCCGGCGCGGTGGGCATGGGCGTGCTGGACGCCATCATGTCCGACGACACCTACAAGGACCTCCGGGAGGCCCTGGAGCTGGACCGCTTCAGCCAGGTGCTCATGTTCTCCACCGAGGGCAACACCGACCCGCTGAAGTTCCGCCGCGTGATTTGGGACGGCGAGTACCCCACCACCGACTCTCCCCAGCGCGCATACTGAGCAGAGAAACCGTTTGTGATGGAACACACTGAAATGGAGGACGAATACCATGGATTTTGAGCAGATCAAGAAGGTTTCCGAGGGCTACCGCGCCGACATGACCCGCTTCCTGCGGGAGATGATCTCCTACCCCAGCGAGAGCTGCGAGGAGAAGGAGGTTGTGGCCTGCATCAAGCGCGAGATGGAGAAGCTGGGCTACGACGAGGTGGAAGTGGACGGCCTGGGCAACGTCATCGGCTGGATGGGCCAGGGCGACAAGATCATCGCCATCGACTCCCACATCGACACCGTGGGCATCGGCAACATCAACAACTGGACCCACGACCCCTATCAGGGCTACGAGGACGACCAGGTTATCTACGGCCGCGGCGGCTCCGACCAGGAGGGCGGCATGGCCTCCGCCACCTACGGCGCCAAGATCATGAAGGACCTGGGCCTCATCCCCGAGGGGTACAAAATCATGGTGGTGGGCTCCGTTCAGGAGGAGGACTGCGACGGCATGTGCTGGCAGTACATCGTCAACAAGTTCTTCCCCGCCAAGGGCATTAAAAAGGAGCAGGTGGAGTTCGTCATCTCCACCGAGCCCACCGACGGCGGCATCTACCGGGGCCACCGGGGCCGCATGGAGATCCGCGTGGACGTGAAGGGCGTCTCCTGCCACGGCTCCGCCCCCGAGCGGGGCGACAACGCCATCTACAAGATGGCCGACATCCTCCAGGACGTCCGCGCCCTCAACGAGAACGACGACGCCGACGATAAGGAAGTCAAGGGTCTGGTGAAGATGCTCAACCCCAAGTACAACCCCGAGCACTACGAGGACGCCCGCTTCCTGGGCCGGGGCACCTGCACCACCAGCCAGATTTTCTACACCTCCCCCAGCCGCTGCGCGGTGGCCGACTCCTGCTCCATCTCCATCGACCGCCGCATGACCGCCGGCGAGACCTGGGACTCCTGCCTCCAGGAGATCCGGGACCTGCCCAGCGTGAAGAAGTACGGCGACGACGTGAAGGTGTCCATGTACATGTATGATCGCCCCTCCTGGACCGGCGAGGTATACGAGACCGAGGCCTACTTCCCCACCTGGATCAACAAGGAGAACGCCGCCCACGTCCAGGCCCTGGTGGACGCCCACCACGCCCTCTTCGGCGCCGAGCGCATCGGGCCTGAGGGCGCCATGCACCTGCGTCACCGCCCCCTGATCGACAAGTGGACCTTCTCCACCAACGGCGTGTCCATCCAGGGCCGTTACGGCATCCCCTGCGTGGGCTTCGGCCCCGGCGCCGAGAGCCAGGCCCACGCCCCCAATGAGATCACCTGGAAGGACGACCTGGTCACCTGCGCCGCCCTGTACGCCGCCGTGCCCGGCCTGTACAAGGAGGAGAACAAGACCGGCGACGTGTCCCAGTTCCGTGCCGGCAAGACCAATAATGATATTAAGTAAGAAGCGCTGAGCGCCCGGGAGCAGGCGGATAAGACGGGAGCGGAGGCAAAAGCCCAAGGAGGGGCGCAGCCCCGGATGGGTTTTGCCGCAGTCGTAC
>CAJFTA010000088.1 GCA_904419835.1 uncultured Pseudoflavonifractor sp.
TCTCGTACAGTTGTTGTCTGCAACTCCAACTATAACCGATGAGGCCGTATCCTTCATCCTTTTTTATTCATTTGTCCAACATGTATTGTACTCCTACAAGAGGACAGAAAGAAAATTTAAATTTTGGATTGACAAAGCGTCTTGTGTATGGTATTCTTAATAAGCACCTAAAAGGACGGAGAACTGGATCGTAAATGCCGGAGTGGCGGAATTGGCAGACGCCCGGGACTTAAAATCCCGTGGGAGGAATCCCGTGCCGGTTCGACCCCGGTCTCCGGCACCAATATCGCGGGGTAGAGCAGCTTGGTAGCTCGTCGGGCTCATAACCCGGAGGTCAGAGGTTCAAATCCTCTCCCCGCAACCAGAAAAGGCTCCCTGACCTTAAAGGTCAGGGAGCTGATTTGCTATGCAAAAGCATAGCAAATTGGCCATGTGCCGCTTTCAGCGGCACGGCCATGGAATCAACCGCATGCGGGCCGGGACGGCCCGCATGCGCAAAAACCTCATGCGCTTGGGGCGCATGAAGCTTTATGCGAGACAATGATAGGAGGCACTCATGCTTCAATTTGATGAGTACAAGGTAAAGCTCAATAACCTGAAGCCCGAGCTGGACGACCTGGGGCAGGCCCTTGGCCTGGAGGCCGCGGAGCGGGAGCTGGACATGCTGGAGTCTGAGAGCGCCTCGGACGGCTTTTGGAACAACCTGGAGAAGGCGCAGAAGATTCAGCAGCGCATCAAGCAGCTCCACCACAAGGTGGACGGCCAGAAGAAGCGCCTGGGGGAGTGGGAGGACCTGCTGACCCTGTGCGAGATGGGCAACGAGGAGGAGGACGAGTCCCTGATCCCCGAGCTGGAGGAGGGCTTCAACAAGCTGGCCGCCGACATGGAGGAGGCCAGGCTGTCCACCCTGTTTACCGGCGAGTACGACGACAACAACGTGGTGCTGGCCATCCACGCCGGCGCCGGCGGCACCGAGGCCCAGGACTGGGCCCAGATGCTGCTGCGGATGTACACCCGCTGGGCCGAGCGCCACGACTTTGCGTACCAGGTGGTGGACTATCAGGACGGCGAAGAGGCGGGCATCAAGTCCGCCACCGTGATGATCCAGGGCGAGAACGCCTATGGCCACCTCCGCAGCGAGCACGGCGTCCACCGTCTGGTCCGCGTCTCCCCCTTTGACGCCAATGCCCGGCGGCAGACCTCTTTTGCCGCCGTGGAGGTCATGCCCGACCTGCCCGAGGACGCGGATGTGGAGATCCGCCCCGAAGACTACGAGATGCAGGTGTTCCGCTCCTCCGGCGCCGGCGGCCAGCACATCAACAAGACCTCCTCCGCCGTCCGCCTGATCCACCACGCCACCGGTATTGTGGTCTCCTGCCAGACCGAGCGCAGCCAGTTCCAGAACAAGGACACCTGCCTGCGCATGCTGCGGGCCAAGCTGGTGGAGCTGAAGATGCAGCAGCACGCCGAGAAGATCTCCGACATCAAGGGCGTGCAGCTGAAGATCGAGTGGGGCAGCCAGATCCGCTCCTATGTGTTCATGCCCTACCAGCTGGTGAAGGACAACCGCTCCGGCTATGAGACCAGCAACGTAAACGGCGTGATGGACGGCGACATCGACGGCTTTATCAACGCCTACCTCAAGTGCGAGGCCACGGGCACCTGGGTTACCAAGTAAAAAAGTGAAATTATGCTTTAAAAAGCCCCGGAATTGGAATTCCGGGGCTTTTTTTGCCCCTCCGGGAAGAAAAATGCCGCGCTGGCAGGGCAGCGCAGAAAATAAAAATCTTGTAAATCGGCTTGTATTTTTGTCACCACTTTGTTACTATTAACATGTCCTAAGAAAAGGCGGCGGAAAAGCCTGGATCCGGATTTGACCCCGGAATCGCGGTTTCCGGCTGAGCAGGGGGGCTCGCCGGAGGCGCGGCCAGAGCAAACCGGAGGGGCGAAATTCCGCATCCTTTCCTGAAAAGGAATGAAAGGTGGAATGTCTTACATGAAGCGCACAAGTAAGTTCCTGTCCCTTCTCCTGACGCTGGCAATGGTATGCTCTCTGTTCGTACCTGCCATGGCTGAGGAGGACACTGTCACGCCCTATGAGATTCCCGATGTAGACGGAAAAGTTGTCATTCTTCACACCAACGACACCCACGGCGCCGACATGGCCGTGGAAGGCGAGTCCATCGGCATGGCCGGTGTGGCCCAGCTGAAAAAGGACTTTGAGGCCGCCGGCGCCCAGGTCCTCCTGCTCTCCGCCGGCGACTCCATCATGGGCAAGCCTCTGGTCAGCGCCGACGAGGGCAAGAGCGCCATTGAGTTCATGAACGCCGCCGGGTACGATGCCATGACCGTGGGCAATCACGAGCTGGACTTCGGCATCGACAACCTGAAGTCCCTGGCCGAGGACGCCGAGTTTGACATCCTCTGCGCCGACATGACCGATGAGACCACCAACAGCACCGTGTTCCCCGCCAACAAGATCTACGATCTGGACGGCGTGAAGGTGGGCGTGTTTGGTCTGGCCACCCCCGAGACCCGCACCAAGGCTGACGCCTCCAAGATGCCCAACATCGTCTTCCCCGAGCGGGAGGAGCTGTACGCCTGCGCGCAGGCGCAGGTGGACGAACTGGAGGCTGCCGGCGCGGACCTGATTGTCTGCCTGGGCCACCTGGGTGTTGCCGACGAGAGCATCGGCAACCGCTCCATCGACGTGTGCCAGAACGTGGACGGCATTGACCTGTTCATCGACGGCCACAGCCACTCCACCACCGGCGACATCACCGCCGCCACCGGCACCGACAGCAATGTGGTCAACGGCACCAAGATCGTCTCCACCGGCACCGCCCTGGCCAACGTGGGCGTTGTGGTGTACGACAAGACCGCCAACACCCTGGAGGACAGCCTGGTTTCCGCCGCCTCCTACACCAAGACCGACGCCGATGTGGCCAAGCTGGTCAGCGACCGCAATGCCGCCGTTGAAGAGGAGTACGGCATTAAGATCGCCGAGACCGAAGTGGATCTGAACGGCTCCCGCTCCGGCGGCGCCGCCACTGCCACCAACACGAAGGCCGAGGTCACCTTCCCCGACGGCGTGGGCGTCCGCACCGCCGAGACCAACCTGGGCGACTTTGCCGCCGACGCCATCCTCTGGCAGGCCCGCAAGACCTTGGGCGAGGAGAACGTGGACGCCGCCCTCACCAACGGCGGCGGTATCCGCGAGACCATCGGCAAGGGCGACATCTCCAAGCTGGACCTGCTGGCGGTGTTCCCCTTCGGCAACACCGTGGCCACCATTGATGTGACCGGCGCCCAGCTGCTGGAGGCTCTTGAGGCCGCCACCTGCACCACCCCCGATGCCATCGGCGCCTTCCCCCAGGTCTCCGGCATCGAGTTCACCATCAACGCCGATGTGGCCTATGAGAACGGCGCGCAGTATCCCAACTCCACTTATTACGCCCCTGCCAACCCCGGCAGCCGCGTGACCATTACCTCTGTCAACGGCCAGCCCTTCGACGCTGAGGCCACCTACACCATCGCCACCAACGACTTCACCGCCAAGGGCGGCGACACCTACGGCGTCTTTGCCGCTGCCGGCGGCTGGAAGGACGTGGGCGTGGCTCTGGAGGACGCCCTCATCAACTACACCACCGAGGAGCTGGGCGGCAAGATTACCGCCGAGCAGTACGGTGAGCCCGCCGGGCGCATCAGCATTATCAACCTGCCCGACGATGTCATCTCCGGCACCTGGTATTATGAGGCCGTTTTCTATGTGCTGAGCAACGGCATTATGAACGGCACCGGCAAGGGCTTTGAGCCCAATGGCACCGTCACCCGCGGCACCGTGTTCCAGACTCTGTACAACATGGCCGGCAAGCCCGCCGTGACTGAGGCCGCCTCCTTCACCGACGTGGCCGGCAAGTGGTACGCCGACGCCGCCGCCTGGGCCGAGGACGAGGGCCTGACCTCCGGCACCGGCACCGGCCTCTTTAACGGCGACGCCGCCATCACCCGCCAGGAGCTGGCCAAGGTCTTTGCCGACTACACCGCTTCCAAGAACATCGTGCCCACTGAGGACGTGGACCTGAGCACCTATGCCGACGCCGGCGTGATCCCCGGCTGGGCCTCTGAGTCCATGGAGACCGCCGTGTCCCTGGGCATCCTGAAGGGCTCCAACAACCGGCTCAACCCCGCCGGCACCGCCGTCCGCTCCGAGCTGGCCCAGATCCTGCTGAACATCTCCGCGCTCACCCCCGCCTACACCGAGGAGACCGTCTCCATTGAGGTGGCCGCCCAGGACGGCGTGCCCGCTCACACCATGACCGCCATTGTTACCGTGCCCACCTCCGCCACCAAGGACGCCAAAGTCCCCGGCGTGGTGATGCTCCACGGCACCGGCTCCAACATGCACGAGGTCAACGGCGCCTATGACATGGCCGCCGCCGAGATGGCCGCCCAGGGCCTGGCCACCATCCGCTTCAACTTCCAGGGCATCGACGAGGGTACTGAGGAGCTGTACGTGAATTACAGCTACACCTCCGCCAACATCGACGCCAAGGCCGCCGCCGACTACCTGGCCGGCCTGGAGGTCGTGGACGGCGACAAGCTGGGCGTCATGGGCTGGAGCCAGGGCGGCACCAACGCCTTCCTGGCCGCCGCCGCCTACCCTGAGACCTTCAAGAGCGTGGTCACCTGGGCCGGCGCGCTGGACCTGACCACCATGTTTGAGGACTTTGACGCCGCCTATGCCGAGGCCGAGGAGAACGGCTCCTTTACCATGGAGTTTGACTGGCGCACCGCCCTGCCCACCGGCTTCCAGTGGTTCAAGGACGTGAAGGAGACCGACGTCCTGGAGGAGACCAAGACCATCGAGGCCCCCATCCTCACCATCAATGGCGCGGCTGACACCGTGGTGGACCCTGCCAGCGGCAAGACTGTGGTGGACGCCGCCCAGAACGAGGCGTCCGAGAACCTGATCATCGAGAACTGCGACCACACCTTCAACATGTTCACCGGCGACTATACCGCCGTCAATCAGGCCATTGCCGCTACCGCCGATTACTTCAATGCCACCCTGAGCGGCACTGCGGCTGCTGACAAGGCTGCCTGAGGTATCCCGATTACCCCATAGAGAAGCGTATCAGCGCCCCGCCGGGTACCCGGCGGGGCGCTGCAGGCTGTCGAAAAAGTCCCTGGACTTTTTCGACAGCCTGCAAAAATGCCGTTACTTTCGCGCCGCACAGCGGCGCAAAAGTCCTCGCTCCGCTCCCCGGAAGCCTTGCACAGCAAGGCTTCCGGGGCATTCGATTCCA
>CAJFTA010000089.1 GCA_904419835.1 uncultured Pseudoflavonifractor sp.
TTGGTGGCGTGAGCGCCGCCGTTGAGGATGTTCATCATGGGCACGGGCAGGGTCTTGGCGTTGACGCCGCCGATATAGTTGTACAGGCTGGTGCCCAGGCTCTCAGCGGCAGCCTTGGCGCAGGCCAGGGAGGCGCCCAGAATGGCGTTGGCACCCAGGCGGGTCTTGTTGGGGGTGCCGTCCAGGGCGATCATGGCCTTGTCGATGGCCACCTGATCCAGGACGTTCATGCCCACCAGACACTCAGCGATCTCGGTGTTGACGTTCTTCACAGCGGTGAGGACGCCCTTGCCCAGGTAACGGCTCTTGTCGCCGTCGCGGAGCTCGCAGGCCTCATAGATACCGGTGGAAGCGCCGGAGGGAACGGCGGCACGGCCAACAGTGCCGTCCTCCAGGTAGACCTCGACCTCAACGGTGGGATTGCCGCGGCTGTCCAGAATCTCACGGCCCAGAACATCAACGATCTCGATAATCTGCTTCATGTTCAAAAACTCCTTTCATTTTAGGGGTACGGCTTCCGGTATTTCCGCCGTACCTTCTATCTGTCAGGGCGGCAGAAACCGCCCGAACATACAATGATGTGCTGCTTACGCCTCGATCAGGGTGTTGCCGTCCATCTCGGCGGGCTTTTCAAGGCCCATCAGGTCCAGCATGGTGGGGGCGATATCGGCCAGACGGCCGTCACGCAGCTTCACGTTGGCGCCCACGATGCAGAAAGGCACCAGGCTGGTGGTGTGGGCGGTGTAGGGAGTAACGCCGTCGTCGTCCAGCATCCGGTCTGCGTTGCCGTGGTCGGCGGTGATGAGCGCCACGCCGCCCATCTTGCGGGTGGCCTCCACAACCCGGCCCACGCACTCGTCCACGGTCTCAACCGCCAGGCGGGCGGCCTCGTACACACCGGTGTGGCCCACCATGTCGCAGTTGGCGAAGTTGAGGATGACCACGTCGTAGTTGCCGCTCTCAATGCGCTTCACGGCCTCGTCGGTGACCTCACGGGCGCTCATGTCGGGCTTGAGGTCGTAGGTGGGCACCTTGGGGGAGGGGATGAGGCAGCGGTCCTCGCCGGGGAACACCTGCTCGGCGCCGCCGTTGAAGAAGAAGGTCACATGGGCGTACTTCTCGGTCTCAGCGATGCGGAGCTGGGTCAGGCCCAGGCGGGAGATATACTCGCCGAAGATGTTCTTCAGCTCGTGGTGGGGGAAGGCCACCGTCACGTTGGGCATGGTGGCGTCATACTCGGTGGTGCAGACATAGGTCAGGGGGAAGAAGCCCTTCTTCCGCTCAAAGCCGTCAAACGCGGGGTCCACCAGGCTGCGGGTGAGCTCACGGGCCCGGTCGGGGCGGAAGTTCATAAAGACCACGCTGTCGCCGGACTTGATGACCGCGTCCTTGCAGCAGATGACGGGCTCCACGAACTCGTCGGTGACGCCGGCGTCATAGGACTTCTGCACGGCGGCGGCAGGGTCGGCCTCAAAGGGGGCCTCGCCCAGCACCAGGGCGTCATAGGCCCTGACCAGGCGTTCCCAGCGCTTGTCCCGGTCCATGGCGTAGAAGCGGCCGGAGATGACGCCGATGTGGGCGTTGCCCACCTGGGCGCACTTCTCGGCCAGCTGCTCCACATAGCCCTTGCCGGAGGCGGGGGGCACGTCGCGGCCGTCCAGGAAGGCGTGGACATAGACGTCCTTCACTCCCTGCTGCTTGGCCATGTCCAGCAGCGCGAAGATGTGAGTGATGTGGCTGTGGACGCCGCCGTCGGACAGCAGGCCCATCACGTGGAGGGCGTGCCCCTCCTGCTTGGCGTTCTCCATGGCCCGCAGATACTCGGGGTTCTGGAAGAAGTCGCCGTCCTTGATGGCCTTGGAGATGCGGGGCAGGTCCTGGAACACCACCCGGCCGGCGCCGATATTGGTGTGGCCCACCTCGGAGTTGCCCATCTGGCCCTCGGGCAGGCCCACGTCCAGGCCGGAGGCGGACAGCTTGCTCACCGGATTCTCGGCAAACAGCTTGTCCAGCACGGGCTTGCGGGCATTGGCGATGGCGTTGCCCTCGGTCTCGCTGCGGAGACCATAGCCATCCATAATGATAAGCGTAGTGGGTGTTTTACTCATAAATAACCTCAGTTCCTTCAGGTAAGATTGGGGCGGCGCGCAGCGGGTCCATACCGTCCCGCCGCGCTCTGCCTCCTCTTGTCACGCTTGGCCTGCTTGGCGGCTCAGCGCTTCCTGTCACGCTTTGCTCGCCTCGCGGCCGGGTCGCCTTCCCTCCGACTCGTGCCAAACCCGTCCCGCCTCTCTTTGTCGGCGTGCCTGGGCTTTGGCCCTCGCTCCGGTCCAGCCTCCCCTGCTCGGCGGCTCAGCGCTTCCTGTCACGCTTTACACCCTCCGCGGCGGCGCCTAAGCCCCTCCGGCTGCGCAAGCCGGCCGCCGCCCCCTTCGGGGTCTGCGGTCCGTTTGCTCCGCTCCGGGGTCTTACCCGCCTGCTCCCGGGTGCTCAGCGCTTCCTCTTACTCCTGATTGGCAGCGTTGACAATGGTGGTGAAGTCGGCGGGCTTCAGGGAGGCGCCGCCGATGAGGCCGCCGTCGATGTCGGGCTGGGCGAGCAGCTCAGCGGCGTTCTTGGCGTTCATGGAGCCGCCGTACTGGATGGTGACGGCGCGGGCAACCCGGGCGCCGTACAGCTTGCGGATGACCACGCGGATGCTCTCGCAGACCTCGGCGGCCTGCTCGGCGGTGGCGGTCTTGCCGGTGCCGATGGCCCAGATGGGCTCGTAGGCGATGACCACATGGCGCATCTTGTCGGCGGGTACGCCGGCCAGCGCGGCCTTCACCTGATAGGCAATGAGCTCCATGGTGACGCCCAGCTCACGCTGCTCCAGGCTCTCGCCCACGCAGACGATGGGGTACAGGCCGGCCTCCAGCGCGGCGTGGACCTTCTTATTGACGGTGAAGTCGGTCTCATTGTAGTACTGGCGGCGCTCGGAGTGGCCGATGATGACGTACTTCACGCCCAGCTCCTTGAGCATCTCGGCGGAAACCTCGCCGGTGTAGGCGCCGTGGGACTCGTAGTGGCAGTTCTCAGCGCCGATGGCAATGCGGCTCTCCTTGAACAGGCGCACGGCGGCGGGGATGTTCACATAGGGCACGCAGAGAACGACCTCGCACCACTTGGGCTTACCCAGCATGGGCTTGATCTCCTCGGCGAAGGCACGGGTCTCGCTGAGGGTCTTGTTCATCTTCCAGTTTCCGGCGATGATGGTCTTGCGGTAGCGGCGGTTCATTGTAGTTCAATCCTTTCCATATATGTGAAACTTTGCGCAGGCTGCGCGCCGGACTCGTCGCGCCCTGCGGGAATCGGGCATTTTGTCGGAGCAAGCTCCGTATCTCCCCGCCAAACCCGCTCCGTTAGGCGTCGGCAGAGGCGCATGGGAACTGCCCGGTTTAAAAAGTTTAGGCGGCCAGCAGGCAGGCCTCGTCGGAGCAAGCTCCGTATCTCTCGCTTCCGCCCCAGGGCGAAAGCGCAATCACTCCGCTGCTCCTCCTCTCCCCACCGAACCCGCTTCGCTGGGCTTCGGCGGGGACCCCGAAAGGGCGTCGCCGCAAGCTCCATATCCCTCGCTTCCGCCTGACGGCGAAAGCTCGCTCATTTCGCTGCGGCTCCTTTCCCCACGAAACCCGCTTCGCTGGGCTTTCGCGGGGACCCCGATGGAGCTGCCCGGCCTCTATTGTTTAAGCGTCCAGCAGGCAGGCCACGCCGGGCAGCTCCTTGCCCTCCATGAACTCCAGGGAGGCGCCGCCGCCGGTGGAGATGTGGGTCATCTTGTCGGCATAGCCCAGCTGCTGCACGCCTCAGTGCCCTTGGCGAAGGCGGGGAACTCAAACACGCCCATGGGGCCGTTCCAGATGACGGTGCCGGCGTCCTTCACGGCGTCGCAGTACAGCTTCACGGTCTCGGGGCCGATGTCCAGGCCCTGCCAGCCGTCGGGGATCTCGCCGGTCTTGACCACCTTGCTCTCCGCGTCGGGCGCGAAGGCGTTGGCCACCACGGTATCCACGGGCAGGAGCAGCTTGACGCCCTTCTCGGCGGCCTTCTTCACCATGTCGTTAGCGTAGGACTCCCAGTCGGCCTCCAGCAGGCTGTCGCCCACCTTGCCGCCCTGGGCGGCGGAGAAGGTGTAGGCCATGCCGCCGCCGATGATGATGGTGTCGGCAATCTCCAGCAGGTTGTTGATAACGCCGATCTTGGAGGACACCTTGGATCCGCCCAGAATGGCCACCAGGGGGCGCTTGGGGTTGGCCAGGGCGCCGCCGATGATCTCCAGCTCCTTCTGAATCAGGAAACCGGACACGGCGGGCAGGTAGTCGGCTACGCCGGCGGTGGAGGCGTGGGCGCGGTGCACGGCGCCGAAGGCGTCGGACACATAGACCTCAGCCATGGAGGCCATCTTCTTGGCCAGCTCGGGATCGTTCTTGGTCTCGCCCTTCTCGAAGCGGGTGTTCTCCAGCAGCATGATCTGGCCGGGCTGGAGGGCGGCGGCCTTGGCCATGGCGTCCTCGCCCACCACGTCCTTGGCCATGATGACGTCCTTGCCCAGCAGCTCGCTCAGGCGCTTGGCAACAGGGGCCAGGGACAGCTTGGCCAGGGACTTCTTCCACTCCTCCTCGGTGATGGAGGCGGGGTCCTTGCCCTTCTCAGCCTGCTTCTTCACATAGGAGTCGAAGGTGGCGACGGGCTTGCCCAGGTGGGAGCAGGCGATAACGGCGGCCCCCTGGTCCAGCAGGTACTGGATGGTGGGCAGCGCAGCGCGGATACGCTTGTCATCGGTGATGGTGCCGCTGCCGTCCTTGGCCAGGGGCACGTTGAAGTCGCAGCGGAGGAGAACCTTCTTGCCGGCGACGTCGATGTCTTTCACGGTCTTCTTGTTGTAGTTCATACGAAAGCTCCTTTCATCTCTCCTTCCCCGGACAATCCGGGGAACTCTAACTGGCGCAATGCTTCGTAGGTCACTATGGCGACGGAATTTGCCAAATTCAGGCTGCGCGCGTCGGGGCGCATGGGGATGCGGATACACCGGTCACGGTGGGCCTCACGAAACGCCTGGGGCAGGCCCGCCGTCTCCTTGCCGAAGAACAGCCAGCACCCGTCCCGGAACTCCGCCTCCGCATAGGAGCGCGGAGCCTTGGTGGTGGTAAGCCAGAGGTCTTCCGCGCCGGTACGGGCGAAGAAGTCCTCCAGATTTTCGTAAACCGTCAGGTCCACCATGTGCCAGTAATCCAGTCCGGCCCGCTTCACCGCCCGGTCTGAGATGTCAAACCCGAGGGGCTTGATCAGGTGAAGGCGGCTGCGCGTGGCCGCACAGGTCCGGGCAATGTTGCCGGTGTTCTGCGGAATTTCCGGTTCAACCAGAACAAGATTCAGCATAAATCCGGCCCACCCCCCATTTACAGCGGTGTTATTGTACATCGAATCCCGCAGAATTTCAACAGCAAATACGTCGATAATCCCATAAAAATTCATTTTTTATTGAACAATTCTCCGTTGTTTCGTTTTCGGAGCGTTTTATGCTTTATAGTTGTGAAAAGTTGTGCTACAATATCGGCAGTAACAGGGCCGCGCTCCGCTTTGCTGTGCGGTAAAGCTATCCAGCCCCACATTAAGTATCAGCTAAATTTCGCGCTTTTCTGCTGGAAAATGATTGATTAAGGAGAATGAACGTGGAAACTCAGACACAACGCCTCCGAATTGTGGTGAAAGTGGGCACCTCCTCTCTCACCCACGACACCGGGCGGCTGAATCTGCACAATATGGACCGGCTGGCCCGCACCCTGTCCGACCTGGAGGGCATGGGCCATGAGATTGTTCTGGTGTCCTCGGGCGCCATCGGCGTGGGCGCCACCAAGCTGGGGCTGAAGGAGCGGCCCAAGGAGCTGCGGATGAAGCAGGCCGCCGCCGCCGTCGGTCAGTGCGCCATCATGCACCTGTACGACAAGCTCTTCGGCGAGTACAACCGGATGGTGGCCCAGATCCTGCTGACCGGCGAGGACGTGGACGCCCCTGTCCGGGCCGAGCACCTGCACAACACCTTTGAGTCCCTGCTGGAGCTGGGGGTTATCCCGGTGGTCAACGAGAACGACTCGGTGTCCTCCGCCGAGATTGAGACGGGCAAGTGCAAGGTCCTGGGCGATAACGACACCCTGTCCGCCATTGTCGCCCGGCTGGTGGGGGCCGACCTGCTGGTGCTCCTGAGCGATATCGACGGCCTCTACGACGCCGATCCCCACAGCAGCCCGGACGCAAAGCTCATCCACCATGTGGACGCGGTGACGCCGGAGCTGCGGGCCATGGCGGGGGGCGCGGGCACCTGGCGGGGCACCGGCGGCATGCAGACCAAGCTCAATGCCGCTGAGATCGCCATGGCCGCCGGGGTGGATATGGTCATCACCAACGGCGCCCGGGTGGAGGACCTGTACGGCATTGTGGCCGGGGAGGACATCGGCACCCGCTTCTCCGCCGGGAAGCAGGGGCAGTAACGCTGCATACATATTAGAAATTTTACCGCGTAAGCGGAGAAACGGGGGATTGACATGACAATTCTGGAGAGCCAGGGTCTGGCCGCCAAAGCCGCCGCCCGGGTGCTGTCCGTGGCGGACGCCGCCCTGAAGAACCGGGCGCTGGAGGCCATTGCCCAGGCGCTGCTGGACCGGCAGGAGGAGATTCTCTCCGCCAACGCCCAGGACCTGGCCGCCGCCCGGGAGAGCGGTATGCGGGCGTCCCTTCAGGACCGGCTGGCCCTGGACGGGAAGCGGATTGCCGGCATTGTGGAGGGCGTGCGGCAGGTGGCCGCCCTGCCCGACCCCATCGGCCAGGTGACCAAGATGGAGAAGCGGCCCAACGGGCTCATCATCGGCCGCCGCCGGGTGCCGCTGGGGGTCATCGGCATCATCTACGAGGCCCGGCCCAACGTGACGGTGGACGCCGCCGCCCTGTGCCTCAAGTCGGGCAACGCGGTCATCCTCCGGGGCGGCAAGGAGGCTCTCCACTCCAACATGGCTCTGGCGGCCATCATGCGGGACGCCCTTCAGGCGGCCGGGCTGCCCATGGACTGCGTCTCCCTGGTGGCCAGCACCAGCCGGGAGAGCGCGGCGGAGCTGATGGGCCTGACGGGGTGTCTGGACGTGCTCATCCCCCGGGGCGGCGCGGGGCTCATCCGCTCGGTGGTGGAAAACGCCCGGGTACCCGTCATCCAGACCGGCGTGGGGGTGTGCCACATCTATGTCCACGAGAAGGCCGACCTGCAGATGGCGGCCGACATCCTTTACAACGCCAAGTGCTCCCGCCCCTCGGTGTGCAACGCGGCCGAGTGCCTGCTGGTGGACCGGGCGGTGGCGGAGGAGTTCCTGCCCATGGCCCAGGCCCGGCTGGCGGAGAAGCAGGTGGAGCTGCGGGGCTGCCCCGAGACCTGCGCCATCCTGCCCCGGGCCGTGCCCGCCGTTCCGGAGGACTGGGACACCGAGTACGGCGACTACATTCTGGCCGTCAAGGTGGTGGGCGGCCAGGACGAGGCCATGGACTTTATCGCCGCCCACGGCACCGGCCACTCGGAGGCCATTGTCACCGCCGACTACTTTGCCGCCCAGCGCTTCCTGGACGAGGTGGACGCGGCGGCGGTGTACGTCAACGCCTCCACCCGCTTTACCGACGGCTTTGAGTTCGGCCTGGGGGCGGAGATCGGCATCTCCACCCAGAAGATGGCTGGAGGAGCTGACCAGCTCCAAATACGTTATCTACGGCACCGGACAGGTGCGGTGAGCATAAGCTGGAAGGGACGGTTCCCCCGTCTCTTCCAGCTTTTTTCTGTGCTGCCGCCCCGCCGTCTGATTCATCGGTACATACGCTCTGTCAGGGCGTATGAATTTTGTCGAGAGGCGGCACTGCTATGGAACATACCCAGGAAGCGCGCGCCCACGGGCACACTGTGGAGACGCTCCCCCAGGACGGGCTGCTGGTGCATAATCTGGGGCCCATTCCCCCGGCCGCGGGCGGCTGTGTGGTGGAGTTTGCCTTCACCCTGCCCGCCGTCCCGCCCGACACCCGCACCGCTGTGGCCGTCACCCTGCTGGAGCTGGACGGAGGGGGCCGGGCCTTTCCCCGTGGGATGCGCACCCTCCTCCTGCCCGCTCACCACAGCCCCCGGCCCATGGATGTCCAGGTGGAGGGAGTCCGCTTCATCCTCCCCGCCGAGCTGGATCTGAGCGGGACGGGCCGGCGGCAGCTGGCAGTCCAGGCCGAGTCCCAGTATGTGGACGTCCATGCCCGGTGCGAGATGCGGAACGAGCCGCACTGAAACGAGCCGTCCGGCCATTGGCCGGACGGCTCGTTTCAGTCCTGTCTGCTTCTTTATTCCTTCAAGGGGTTGCCCTTTCCATCGGTCTTAATCGCGCCCGTCAGAATCATAATGCCCTCCACCAGGCCCCAGACAGAGCCCAGGCCACAGGTAAGGAGGGTCACGACAATCTGAATCACACCCCGGCCCGTGTTGCCCAAGTAGAAATTATGGATGCCCAGGCCGCCCAGGAAAATCCCCAGCAGACCTGCGGCCATTTTGGATTTCTGCTCCCCGGAGGCGGCCGCCTTTTTCAGCTCCACGCCGCACTTGGTGCATACCGCCGCGTTTTCCGCCGTTTCCGCGCCGCAATTGGGGCAATAACGGTTCCCGTCGCCAGCCTTCACGCCGCATTTCACGCAGAACGCCGCATTGCTGTCCAGCTCGTTGGCACAATTTCTGCAAAACATATGCTCTCTCCAACCTTTCTCTTTATCGCAGGAGCAGACGTACTGTCCCTGTCCGATCCACCTGTCTATCTCCTTTTTCGATTATAAATCATACAAATTCATATGTCAAGATGGATTTACGATGTGGAACACGTTTATAACTGCACACAATTTCATATGATAAAGATGACTGAGCCGGGGGAGGGCTCTGCATATGGAATTGGACTACAAAAAGATTGGAACCCGCATCGCCCACCGCCGCAGGCAGCTGGGGCTGAAGCAGTCGGATGTGGAGGAGCGGGCGGAAATCGGCTATAAATATCTCTCAAATATTGAGCGCGGCATCTCCGTACCATCCACAGAGGTGATCATGCGCCTGGCCGCAGCGCTGGACACTACGCCGGATGAATTTCTGGTGGGAACGGTCCAGAGCACGGAGGCCTCCTGGCGGTCCGTGGCCGAGCGGCTGCGGGGGATGAGCCCCCGGCAGCTCTCCCTGGTTGACAGCTTTTTGGACTGGCTCTCTCAGCAATCTTTATAAAAAATCGCCCCATCCGACTGCCGGTCGGATGGGGCGATTTTTTGATTCAGAGCCGGGTTTTTTATCGTCTGCGCGCCGCGTCCCGGATGACCTTCCACACCTGGATGACCAGGGTGGGCGCAAAGGCCAGCCCCACGATGGTACCCAGCAGGGACAGGGTGAGGGGAGCCACCTGGAACAGGCCGGTCAGGCCGGGGATAAAGAGCACCGCGGCCAGGAGCACCACGCCGGCGGCAAAGGCGCCCAGGCTGGCCCGGTTGGTGGTCAGGCCCAGGCGGAACAGGGAGGCCTCGCCCCGGCAGTTGAAGCCGTGGAACAGCCGGGCCAGGGTCAGCGTGGCGAAGGCCATGGTCATGGCCAGGGCGTCCCCGCCATTGTTCAGGCCCACAAAGAAGGCGGCCATGGTGGCGGCGGCGATGAGCGCGCCGTAGGTCATAATGCGGACGAGGAGGGAGCGGTTGAGGATGGGCTCCTTGGGGTCTCTGGGCTTCTGGTCCAGCAGGCCGTCTCCCGCGGGCTCCACGCCGATGGCGATGGCGGGCAGGGAGTCGGTGAGCAGGTTGATGAACAGCAGGTGCACCGCCGCGAAGGGTGTGGGCAGGTTGGCGATGGAGCAGATGAGCACGCTGAAGATGCCCGCCATATTGCCCGACAGGAGGAAATTGATGGCGTTTTTGATGTTGGTATACACGCCCCTGCCGTTGACCACCGCCTTGACGATGGTGGCGAAGTTGTCGTCAGAGAGGATCATGGACGCGGCGTCCTTGCTGACCTCGGTGCCGGTGATGCCCATGGCCACGCCGATATCGGCGGCCTTGAGGGCGGGGGCGTCGTTGACGCCGTCGCCGGTCATGGAGACAATGCGGCCCTTCCGCTGCCAGGCCCCCACAATGCGGATCTTGTTCTCCGGGGACACCCGGGCGTAGACCGAGATCTTCTCCAGACGCCGGTCCAGCTCATCGTCGCTCATGGCGTCCAGCTCCACGCCGGAGAGCGCCTCATCCCCGTCCTGAAAGATACCCAGCTGCCGGGCAATGGCGGAGGCGGTGACCTTGTGGTCGCCGGTGATCATAATGGTGCGGATACCGCCCCGCTTGGCGTCGGCTACGGCCTTGATGGCCTCGGGCCGGGGCGGGTCAATCATGGAGACGAGGCCCACAAAGGTGAAGTCCCGCTCGTCCTCCAGCGCCAGAGAGCGGACTGACTCCAGCTCCTTGCAGGCGAAGGAGAGGACACGCAGGCCCTGCTCTGACAGCTCCATGTTCACCCGGGCGATCTCCGCCCGGCGCGCTTCGGTCATCTCCACCCTGCCCTGACTGGTGAGGAGCCAGGTCGAGCGGTCCAGCAGGGTGTCGATTGCGCCCTTGGTGTACATGGTGGGCACGCCCTCGATGTTGTGGAGCGTGCTCATCAGCTTCCGGTCGGAGTCAAAGGCCAGCTCGCTGAGGCGGGGGTGCTGCTTCCGGTAGCTCACTTCGTTCACGCCGATGCGGTCGCCCAGCATAACCAGTGCCACCTCGGTGGGATCGCCAATCTCGGCGCCGGTCTCCTTATCGGTGGTGGCGTCGCTGGCCAGGAGGGCCTCCTTCAGCAGCAGGCGCTGCACATCGTTGGCCAGGTCCATCTGTTCGCTGTCCAGCAGCATGCCGTCGGCATAGATTTTCTGGGGGGTCATCTTGTTCTGGGTCAGGGTGCCCGTCTTGTCCGAGCAGATGACGGACACAGCGCCCAGCGTCTCCACCGCCTTCAGGTCCTTCATGATGGCGTTCTCCCGGGCCATCTTCTGAGTGCCCATGGCCTGAACAATGGTGACGATGGAGGACAGGGCCTCGGGGATGGCGGCCACGGCCAGAGCCACGGCAAACATCAGGGCGTCCAGGATGGGCTTCTGGTGGTACAGGGACAGCCCAAACACCAGGGCGCAGATGACCATAATGATAATGGCCAGCTTCTTGGAGAAATTGTCCAGGCTCTGCTGGAGGGGGGTCTTGCGCTGCTGGGTCTGGTTCATCAGGGCGGCCACCTTGCCCAGCTCCGTGTCCATGCCCGTGCCGGTGACCACAAAGACCGCCCGGCCATAGGTCACCAGGGAACCGGAGAACACCATGTTCTTCCGGTCGCCCAGGGCCACATCAGCCTGGGGAATGACCTCGTCGGTCTTCTCCACCGCCTCGCTCTCGCCGGTGAGAGAACTCTCATTGACCTTCAGGGAGTAGTTCTCCAGAATCCGGCCGTCGGCCACCACCATGTCGCCGGCCTCCAGCTCCACAATATCGCCGGGAACCACCTGAGCAGAGGGCACGGTGGTGCGCGCGCCGTCCCGTATCACCTTGGCGCTGGGCGCCGACATTGCCTTCAGGCTCTCCAGGGATTTCTCCGCCTTGAAATGCTGCACCGTGCCCAGCACGGCGTTGAGAATGAGCACCGCGAAAATGACGATGGTGCTCTCCGCCTCACCGGTGGCCAGGGAGATGAGGGCCGCGGCGATGAGGATCATCACCATCAGGTCCTTAAACTGCTCCAGGAACACCTGGAGCACAGTCTTCTTCTTGCCCTCGCTCAGGGCGTTGGGGCCGTACTTTTCCAGGCGCTCCGCCGCCTCGGTCCCCGACAGTCCCCGATGCTGGTCGCTTTTCAGGGACGAGAGCGCCTGCGCTCTCTCCAGCGTATGCCAGCGCTGTTTTTCTGTATCCATGTCTGTTCACCTTCATTTTTTGTTTTCATAAGGTAAATGAAATTTCCTTGGGTGAATTATACTATCCTTTTTATAGAGGTGTCAATCCCTATCTGAACAAAAAATTGGGATATTAAGGTAACAATTTAGTCTTTTCGTGTAATTCATAAATTATTCACAAAGGCTTCATGATTTGGCCTTAATTATTGGTTATGATGATATCGGATTCAGGAAGAACGATTTAAATCCTCCCAACACAACCAATCCCTCTCCAACACCTTTGCAGAAAAACACACACCCGAAAAGCCCCGGCTGAAAGGCCGGGGCTTTTCGGGTGTTTTCAGGCTGTCGAAAAAGTGGCTTCCGCCACTTTTCCGAAGGGGCTTCATGAAATTTTCACCTCGATTTCTGAGGAAATTGTCGGAAAAAATTTCATGCAAAGTGTCATTTTCGAGGCGCATGTCCCCGAAAATGACGGATTTTCATTTGATTCCGTCATCTGCGGATGACGGAACTCTGCGAGGCTTCCTCTTCTGGG
>CAJFTA010000090.1 GCA_904419835.1 uncultured Pseudoflavonifractor sp.
CTCGTTGACGGCCCGCTCCACGGCGTTGAGGATGTTCTGGTAGCCGGTGCAGCGGCACAGGTGGCCGGAGATGAGCTTGCGCAGCTCGTCCCGGGTGTAGGTCCTGCCGGAGCCCACAATCTCCACGGCGGACATGATGATGCCCGGCGTGCAGAAGCCGCACTGGACGGCGGCCTCCTCCACAAAGGCCCTCTGAATGGGGGACAGCGCCCCGCTCTCGTCCTGAAGGCCCTCCACGGTGAGGATGGTCTTTCCGTCGGCCCACACCGACAGGTAGATGCACGAGTCAATGGCGGTGCCGTCCACCAGGACGGTGCAGGCGCCGCACTCCCCTACCTCGCAGCCCTTCTTCACGCTGGTCAGGCCCAGCCGCTCCCGCAGGGTGTCGGCCAGGGACTCCCGGGGGTCCACCGCCACCTCCACCGGCTTGTTGTTGACGGTCATGTGCAGAATTTCCATCACAGCGCAGCGCCTCCCTTCCTGGCCGCCTCCGCAAAGGCCCGGCCGGACAGCTCCTCCACCAGCTGGATGCGGAACTCCCTGGAGGCCCGCCAGCTGCTGCGGGGGCTCACGTCCGCCAGGGCGGCGGGGCCGATTTTTTCCGCCGCCTCGGCCACGCTCAGGCCCCGGACGGCGGCCTCGGCGCTGTAGGAGCGCATGGGCACCGGCCCGGCCACGCCGAAGGCCAGGGACACGTCGTCCACAGCCTGTTTGTCGTCGGTCAGCTTCACCATGCAGCTGACGCCCAGGGTGGCGATGTCCATGGCATTGCGCATGGCGTACTTGATGTAGTGCCCGGTGTATCCCTCGTAGTTGGGCCGGGGAATGATAATCTTCACCAGCAGCTCATAGGGGGCCAGGGCCACCTTGCCCACCCCCTTGTACCACTCGGCGATGGGGATCTCCCGCTCGCCTCTGGGGCCCCGCACCCGCATGACCGCGTCCAGGGCCACCAGGGTGGAGGCGGTGTCGGCTGAGGTGATGCCGTTGCACACGTTGCCGCCGATGGTGCCCGCGGCCCGGAGCTGGGGGCCGCCGGCGGTGTCCGCCGCCTCCCCCAGCACGGGGACGGCCTGGCGGATGATATCGCTGTATGTCACGTCCCGGAAGGTGGACAGAGGGCCGATCTCCACGGCGCCGTCCTCTCCCCAGGAGATGCCCCTGAGCGCGGGCAGGTCGTGGATGGACACCAGGCGGCAGCCGGCCAGCTTGCCCTCCCGGATTTTGATGAGCACGTCGGTGCCCCCGGCGATAACAATGGCCGAGGGGTCGGCCTGGAGGGCGGCAATGGCGTCGTCCACCGATTTGGCCTTATAGATGGATGCAATGTCGTACATACGCTCGACCTCCTCTCAGTTCTTCTCTTTGATGAGGCCGGCGGCGGTAAACCGCTCCACCAGCTTCTGGGGGTTCAGGGGCAGGTCGTCCACCGCCACGCCGGTGGCGCAGAGCACCGCGTTGCGCACGGCGGGGGCAACCGGGATGGCGGGGGGCTCGCCCAGGGCCTTGTTGCCGAAGGGGCCGGAGGGGTCGTCGGTCTCCACAAAGAGGGCGGTGAGCTCCGGGGTGTCCATGGCGGTGGGCAGCTTGTAGTCCAGCAGATTGCCGTTGAGGAGGCGGCCGGTCCTGCTGTCCAGCTTCATCTCCTCGCTCAGGGCGTACCCCAGGCCCATGCTCATGCCGCCGTGGACCTGGGCCTCGGCCAGCTTGGGGTTGATGAGTTTGCCCGAGTCGTGGACGTTGACGATGCGCAGCACCTTCACCTTGCCCACGGGAATGTCCACCTCCACCTCGCAGAAGCAGGCGCCGAAGGCAAAGGTGTTGTCCTTGCAGTGGTTGGTGACCTCCGCCGTCAGGTGGACCGAGTGGTCCAGGGAGTAAAAGGCGGTCATGGCCACGTCGGAGAGGGGCAGCAGCGCCTCGCCGGTGCCCGTGTCCACCACGTCCCGGCCCCGCAGGTCCAGGCCGCGGGGGTCCCGCCGGAGCATCTCACCGGCGTAGTCCAGGATACGCTCCCGCAGCAGGGCGCCGCACTTCTTGATGGCCTTGCCGGTGACATAGGTCTGGCGGGAGGCGTAGGCGCCGGTGTCAAAGGGGGCCACGTCGGTGTCCTGGGTGGAGACGATGTGCACGTCCTCGGTGGGCACGCCCAGGGCCTGGGCCGCCATCTGGGAGAACACGGTGTCGCCGCCCTGGCCGATCTCGGTGGCGCCCAGGTGGAGCTGGACGGTGCCGTCCTGGTTGAGGACCATGCGGGCGGAGGAGGTCTCCAGGGAGATGGGGTACACGCCGGTCTTGTAGGAGAACACGGCCATGCCCACGCCCCGGCGGACGGGACCGGTCTGGTCTTTGTACTTCTCCCGCAGCGCCTTCCAGCCGATGAATTCCGCGCCCCTGTCCATGCACTGCGCCAGGCCGGTGGAGTGGCAGGTGATGCCGTTGAAGGGGTCCACATAGCCCAGGGGCATGATGTTTTTCCGGCGAAACTCCAGGGGATCCCAGCCCATTTCCCGGGCAATGTCGTCCATGAGGCACTCGGCGGCAAAGTTGCACTGGGGGATGCCGTAGCCCCGCATGGCGCCGGGGGCGGGGATATTGGTGTATACGGTGTAGGCGGTGGAGTGGTGGCCCACGGCGTCCTGATAGAGCTGGCGGAAGCCGGTGACGGCGTTGGCCACAATGGCGTTGCCGTGGGAGGCGTAGCCGCCCTGGTTGCTCACCGCCCGGCAGGACCGGGCCATCAGGCGCATGGTGGCCGGGTCCACGGCGGCCTGCACGTCAAAGGAGATGGGGTGGCGGGAGCGGGTGTTCTGGAAGGTCTCCTCCCGGCTCACGTCCAGCTTGACGCACCGGCCCCCCACCTGGGTGGTGAGCCAGGCGTTGAGGGGCTCGTAGAGCACCTCCTGCTTGTTGCCGAAGCCGCCGCCGATGTAGGGCTTGATGACCCGGACTTTGCCCCAGGGAATGCCCAGGGCCTGGCCGATGACCCGGCGGACGATGTGGGGGATCTGGGTGGAGGAGACCACGGTGATGCGGCCGTGCTCCATGTAGGCGTAGGAGATGGGGTTCTCGATGTGGCAGTGCTGGACCTGCTGGGTCCTGTAGTGGTGCTCAAAGGTCCGCAGCTCCGGGTCGGCGAACACATCCTCCACAGAGGCATATCTGCCGCTCTTGATGGGGGTGCGCAGGTCCATTTTGGCCAGGATGTTGTCGGGGTGCTCGGCGTGGATGGGCTCCCCCTCCCCCTTCATGGCCTCCTCGGGGTCCAGCACCACGGGGTACTCCTCGTACTCCACCTTAATCTTGTCCAGGGCCCGCTGGGCGGCGATGGCGTCCTCGGCCACCACGGCGGCGATGTCGTCGCCGTAGATGCGCACCCGGCGGGTGAGCAGGGTGCGGTCGGCCACGTCCTGGTGGCCCTTCTCCACACTCCAGGGGTGGCCGGGGGTGGGGTATTGAATCTGGGGCGCGTCGAAGCATGTGAGAATCTTCACCACGCCGGGGACCTTCATGGCCTCGGCGGTGTCAATGGCCTTGACCACGCCGTTGCCGATGGTGCTGTGGAGCACCTTGGCCACCAGTACGGGGCCTTCGTGAAAATCATCGGTGTATCTGGCCCGGCCGGTCACCTTGTCCTCGGCGTCCACCCGGATGAGCGATCTTCCGACTTCCATGGGGCACACACCTGCCTTTCTCAATTCAGCGGCACGTTCCAGCCGTCTGTTTCAAGTCAAGTATACCGCATTCCAGGCCAAAAGGAAAGGAGCTTTGTCCGAACCGCAGGGCGAAGTACACAAAATATCAGCCGGCCCAAAATATTTTCTACGGCAGGACGCGCCGCCCTCCGGAGCTCAGGTCCGAAGGGCGGCGCGCTGCGGCTCTATCCGGTTATTTTCCCCTGCGGGGACGGGCCTCCTGCTGGAAGCGCCGGAGGGTCTCCACCGGGTTCTGGCACTGGGCCAGGAGGATCATGGCGGCGATGATGTAGGGCTTGTAGCTGGCCTCCTTGTACAGCTCGTCCCGGTACCGCTCAAACACGGTGGCGGCCACCTCGCCCTGCTGGCAGGACACGCCGGTGATGTCGGCGGGCAGGCAGTGCATGTACAGGGCCTTGCCGCCCTTGGTCATGGCCATGCGGCTCTCGGTGCACTCCCAGTCGGTGTGGAGGGCGTTCTGGGCCAGCAGCTCCTTCTCCAGAGCCTTGATGCCCTCGGCGTCCCCCCTGCCGTACAGGTCGGTGCGCTTTTCCATGGCGGCGAAGGGGGCCCAGCTCTTGGGGTAGACAATGTCGGCGTCCTGGAAGGCCTCGTCCATGGAGTTGGTGCGGGTGAAGGAGCCTCCGGAGCGTTTGGCGTTCTCCGCCGCCAGGGCTTCCACCTCGGGCATGACCTCATAGCCCTCGGGGTGAGCCAGCACCACGTCCATGCCGAACCGGGTCATCAGGCCGATGACGCCCTGGGGCACGCTGAGGGGCTTGCCGTAGCTGGGGGAGTAGGCCCAGGTCATGGCAATCTTCTTGCCCCGCAGCTTGTCCACGCCGCCGAAATGGCGGATGAGGTGGAGGGCGTCGGCCATGCACTGGGTGGGGTGGTCGATGTCGCACTGGAGGTTGACCAGGGTGGGCCGCTGCTCCAGCACCCCGTCCCTGTGGCCCTGCTCCACCGCGCCGGCAACCTCCTTCATGTAGGCGTGGCCCTTGCCGATGTACATGTCGTCCCGGATGCCGATGACGTCGGCCATGAAGGAGATCATGTTGGCCGTCTCCCGGACGGTCTCGCCGTGGGCGATCTG
>CAJFTA010000091.1 GCA_904419835.1 uncultured Pseudoflavonifractor sp.
GGTGCCGTTGGGGTCGAATTTTCCGCCGCCCACGCCGTTGACTACCCCCAGACCGGCCATTTTCTGGACGTTGAAGTCGGTGGTGTCGGAGAATGTGGCTCGCTGGGTGATGGTCTCGCCGGTCACCTTCTCGTAGAGCCTCACCGCCAGGGCGCAGAACTCGGCCCGGGTGGCGGCCTGAGTGTACCGGCTCTCGAAGCTGTCGGGCACAATGCCGGCGACGGCGGCCTGGCTGAGCTGTCCCGCGGCCCAGGAGGAGGGCAGGTCCCCTTCCGCCGCCACGATGAAGGTCACCGGGATATCGAAAGACTGGAACGTATCCCCGCCAATATGGGAACTGGTGAAGTTGCCCCGTACATGTTGGATATAGATACCGGGCTTCAGGCCGGTCTGGGGCTGCACGGTATAGGTGACGGTCTCGTGGGGCGCGATGCGTGCGCTCATGTGCCCGTGCGAATAGACGAACCCGCTCTTGCTCCACTCAACCCTTAATTCGGACGTCCCGCTCAGGCTGATTTTATAGTCGTCCTCGTTGGTGAAGGAGATGCTGCGGGGAGCGGGCTGGACGTATCCCACCTCCACCGCGCCGAAGTCTATGGCCTCCGCGCTCACAGTCACCCGGAAATTCGGAGTCTGCACGGTATAGGACAGATGCAGGTCGGCGCTGGCTCCCTCCTGGGTGGTGACGGTGACGGTCTCGCTGTGTGTTCCATAGTCGCGCCCGGGTCTGGGTTCCACGGTAAAGGTACAGCTCTCTCCGGCTTCCAGAGTTCTGACGCTCGAACCGAGCCAGCTGTAGTCGCTCTCCCAGTGGAATATCCAATCGGGGCGATCGTCAGGCAGTTTCAGAACGAGTGACCTGTCGCCGCTGTTGGTGACGGTGACAACCCTGGGTTCCGGCTGATAGTCATTTCCTGTGAGAGTGGTGCCGAAGTCCACGGTGGAGGGACTCAGAGAGATGCTGTATCCGGGGATGGATTCTCCCTCATAGATGACGGAGTGGACGAAGTTCCGTGAGGACCAGTCTTCATAGCCGGTAGCCCCTTTGGGGATGACAAAAACGACCTCACCGCTGCCCTCGCGGTAGGCGGCGTAGGGATTGAAATAGTACTCAGGGGCTACCATACCCTCCATATAGACGGTATCCAGTGCGCTGCTCCATCGAAAGGGATTATCCATCACCTTCACGCTGGCGGGGATGGTGATCTCTCTCAGGGCGTCACAGCTTGCGAAGGCAAGTTCGTTGATGTAGATAAGACTTTCACTCAGTTTGACGTCGGACAGGGAGTTGCAATAAGCAAATGCTAACCTTCCAATCGAGATTACACTGTCCGGGACGGTCACGCCGGTGATGTTCGTCTCCTCAAAGGCCTTATCATCGATGACGGTCACAGGGTACTCCTGCCCGTTCTCATCGGTGACGGAGGCGGGGATGTCCGCGTAGGTGGAGCCGGCCAGGGATTCGTCATAGCGGGCCAGATGGGCACTGCCGTTTTCCCACAGATTAAAGGTATAGGGGCCGACCTGGACGGTGGATTCCACAACCGATGCCGAGGCGGCGGGCATGAGGGAGAGGCACAGGCACAGGGCCAGCAGCAGGGAAAGAGCGCGCTTTTTCATATGGGGGTTCCTCCTTCTTTCCGTTTTTTTCAGTATGGCACACCTGAAAACGAAAGACCATATGCGGGCTGCATAGTATTCCAACTTTTTCTGCCCCGGCGGACATGAAAAAAGAAGCGGGCGCGGGACAGCCGGCAGCGCGCCCCGGGCGTTCTGCCGGCAGCGGCTGATTTCAAAAAATTCCCTGACAAAAATTTTCAGACGCCCATCCCGCCGCACTCGGTCCGCTCCGGCGCGGATTTTTCCCCAGCCGCCAAAAAAAAGCGGGAAAAATCCCCCCTTTTGGGCAAGATGCAATTTACAAACCGGCTGGAAGGTGGTAAAATATCTGCGCTGAATCATTTAGAAGCCATTCACGCAAGTTCACATAAGGAGGAATTGTTCAAAATGGCGAGAAAACTCAAAACCATGGACGGCAATACCGCCGCGGCGCACGTATCCTATGCGTTCACCGAGGTGGCGGGCATCTACCCCATCACCCCGTCCAGCCCCATGGCCGACAACGTGGACCAGTGGGCCGCGGCCGGCCGCAAGAACATCTTCGGCGACACGGTCAAGGTCATCGAGATGCAGTCTGAGGCCGGCGCTGCCGGTACCGTCCACGGCTCCCTGGCCGCCGGCGCCCTGACCACCACCTACACCGCCTCTCAGGGCCTGCTGCTGATGATCCCCAACATGTACAAGATCGCCGGCGAGCTGCTGCCCTGCGTGTTCCACGTCTCCGCCCGTACCGTGGCCGCCCAGTCCCTGAACATCTTCGGCGACCACTCCGACGTGATGGCCTGCCGCCAGACCGGCTTCGCCATGCTGGCCGAGACCAACCCCCAGGAGGTCATGGACCTGGGCGCCGTTGCCCACCTGGCCGCCATCAAGGGCCGCGTTCCCTTCCTGAACTTCTTCGACGGCTTCCGCACCTCCCACGAGATCCAGAAGATCGCCATCTGGGATTATGACGACCTGAAGGAAATGGTGGACATGGACGCCGTGGAGGCCTTCCGCAAGCGGGCCCTCAACCCCGAGCGCCCCGTCATGCGCGGCTCCCACGAGAACGGCGACATCTTCTTCCAGCACCGCGAGGCCTGCAACAAGTACTACGACGCCCTCCCCGAGATCGTCGAGGAGTACATGGGCAAGGTCAACGCCAAGCTGGGCACCAACTATCAGCTGTTCAACTACTACGGCGCGCCCGACGCCGACCGCGTCATCATCGCCATGGGCTCCATCTGCGATGTGACCGAGGAAGTCATCGACTACCTGAACGCCCACGGCGAGAAGGTGGGCCTGGTGAAGGTCCGCCTGTACCGGCCCTTCCGCGCCGACAAGCTGCTGGCTGCCATCCCCGAGACCGCCAAGCACATCGCCGTGCTGGACCGCACCAAGGAGCCCGGCGCCCAGGGCGATCCTCTCTACCTGGACGTTGTCACCGCCTTCGCCAACGCCGGCCGTCAGGCCACCATCATCGGCGGCCGCTACGGCCTGGGCTCCAAGGACACCCCGCCCAAGAGCGTGTTCGCCGTCTATGAGGAGCTGCAGAAGGCCGAGCCCAAGCGCCAGTTCACCATCGGCATTGTGGACGACGTGACCAACACCTCCCTGGTGGAGCACGACTGCCCCAACACCGCCGCTGAGGGCACCATCGAGTGCAAGTTCTGGGGTCTGGGCGGCGACGGCACCGTCGGCGCCAACAAGAACTCCATCAAGATCATCGGCGACCACACCGACAAGTACGTCCAGGCCTACTTCCAGTACGACTCCAAGAAGACCGGCGGCGTGACCATCAGCCACCTGCGCTTCGGCGACAAGCCCATCAAGAGCCCCTACTACATCAACAAGGCCGACTTCGTGGCCTGCCACAACCCCTCCTACATCATCAAGGGCTTCCCCATGGTCCGCGACGTGAAGGACGGCGGCATCTTCCTCATCAACTGCCAGTGGTCCGCTGAGGAGCTGGACAAGCACATGCCCGCCGTGGCCAAGCGCTACATCGCCGAGCACAACGTCCAGGTCTACACCATCGACGCCATCGACCTGGCCGCCAAGATCGGCATGGGCAAGCGCACCAACACCATCCTTCAGTCCGCCTTCTTCTCCCTGGCCAAGGTCATGCCCCAGGAAGAGGCCATCCAGTACATGAAGGACGCCGCCACCCACTCCTACCTGAAGAAGGGCCAGGACATCGTGGACATGAACCACAAGGCCATCGACACCGGCGCCACCGCCTACAAGAAGTTCGATGTGCCCGCCTCCTGGGCCACCGCCGAGGACGAGACCGTTTCCGCCGAGCTGTCCGGCAAGCCCGAGCTGGTGAAGATGGTCAAGGAGATCCTGGAGCCCGTGGGCAAGATGGACGGCGACTCCCTGCCCGTCTCCGCCTTTGTGGACCACGTGGACGGCACCTTCTGCCAGGGCGCTTCCGCCTATGAGAAGCGCGGCGTGGCCGTCATGGTCCCCACCTGGGATTCCTCCAAGTGCATCCAGTGCAACCAGTGCTCCTACGTCTGCCCCCACGCCACCATCCGTCCCTACGCCCTGACCGAGGAGGAGGCCGCCGCCGCCCCCGAGGCCGCCAAGATCGTGGACGTGAAGGCCGGCAAGGGCAAGGGCGTGTATAAGTTCGCCATCGCCGTCAGCCCCCTGGATTGTATGGGCTGCGCCGTCTGCGCCAAGAACTGCCCCGTCCAGGCCCTGACCATGGTGCCCCAGGAGCAGGAGGCCGCCCAGCAGGGCGTGTTCGACTACATGGTGGCCAAGGTTGCCCCCAAGGCCGACATGGAGAGCATCAAGACCGTCAAGGAGAGCCAGTTCAAGCAGCCCCTGCTGGAGTTCTCCGGCTCCTGCGCCGGCTGTGCCGAGACCGCCTATGCCCGCCTGGTCACCCAGGTCTGCGGCGACCCTGTTCGAGGATAACGCCGAGCACGGCCTGGGCATCTACCTGGGCCAGAAGGCCATCCGCGACCGGCTGGCCGACAAGACCCGTGCGCTGCTGAATCTGGACTGGTGCACCGGCGCCATCAAGGAGGCCGGCCAGAAGTGGCTGGACACCATGCAGGACGGCGAGGCCAATGCCGAGGCCACCAAGGCCTATGTGGCCGCGCTGGAGGATGGCCTGTGCACCGTGGACGAGCTCCTTGCCAGCGACAAGGCCGAGATCCGCGCCTTTGGCGAGGAGCTGAAGGCCAAGGGCGAGACCCTGTGCCAGTGCGACGCCTGCAAGCTGGCTGCTGAGATCCTCCAGGAGAAGGAGTACCTGAGCAAGAAGTCCGTGTGGATCTTCGGCGGCGACGGCTGGGCCTACGACATCGGCTACGGCGGCCTGGACCACGTTCTGGCCTCCGGCGAGGACGTGAACGTCTTCGTGTTTGACACCGAGGTGTACTCCAACACCGGCGGTCAGGCCTCCAAGTCCTCCAACATCGGCCAGGTGGCCCAGTTCGCCGCGGCCGGCAAGACCGTGGCCAAGAAGTCCCTGTCCGAGATCGTGATGCAGTACGGTTACGTCTACGTGGCCCAGGTGGCCATGGGCGCCAACCCCAACCAGACCCTGGCCGCCATCCGTGAGGCCGAGGCCTATCACGGTCCCTCCCTGGTCATCGGCTACGCCCCCTGCGAGATGCACTCCATCAAGGGCGGCATGAGCAACTGCCAGGTCGAGATGAAGAAGGCTGTCGAGTGCGGCTACTGGAATCTGTTCCGGTTCAACCCCGCGCTGAAGGCCGAGGGCAAGAACCCCTTCACCCTGGACTCCAAGGCCCCCGCCGGCGGCTATCAGGAGTTCCTGATGAACGAGGCCCGTTACTCCTCCCTGACCCGGTCCTTCCCCGACCGCGCCAAGGAGCTCTTCGCCCGCAACGAGGAGTCCGCCAAGGAGCGTTACGAGCATCTGACCAAGCTGATCGAGCTGTACAAGTAATCGAAAAGCGTACGACACCCCCGGACGCAGATGCGTCCGGGGGTGTTTTTGCGGCGGACTCCTCGTTGCTGGGGGTGCGTCCGCCAAGGAGCGTTGCGAGCATCTGGAGGGGCCCCCAACACAGCCGTTGGGCTGTGTTGGGGAGAGGAGGCGCAGCGGCGTGAGGGAGGGGGACCGCCTGCGGGCCCCCGAGGGATACAGAGCTTGTGCCGACGAGATCGAGCTGTACAAGTAATCGAAAAGCGTATGACGCCCCCGGACGCATCTGCGTCCGGGGGTGTTTTTATGTCTGCTGTTGTTGACGGAGGCCTACGCTGTCCTGTATGATAAAAATAGAGAAAAAACCCGCAAAAAGCTTGACTGTGAACCAGGTTCATACCTTATCCTGAAGGCGACAACAAGGAAAGGCGGGAGGAAGATGACCATACGGGAGGCGGAACAGCGCACCGGCCTGGACCGGGCCACCATACGGTTCTACGAAAAGGAGGGGCTGATCAGCCCCAAACGGCAGGAGAACGGCTACCGGGACTATGGGGAGGCGGACATCACAGCCCTGCTGCGGATCAAGCTGCTGCGGGAGCTGGGGGTATCTCTGGAGGAGATCCGAGCCCTGCAGCAGGGGGCGCAGGCCCTGCCGGACACGCTGGCCCGGCGCATGGCCGCCCTGGAGCGGGAGATGGCGGACGCGGGAGCGGCCCGGGAGACCTGCCGGGCCATCCGGGAGGAGGGCGTGGGCTACGAGAGCCTGGACCCGGAGAAGTATCTGAACCGGGAGGACACCCCAGCACCTCTGTTCCGGGATGCGCCGCCCCCAGTGCTCTGTCCCTGGCGGCGGCTGCTGGCCCGGCTGTTTGACCTGGAGCTGTACCACCTGGCGTGGACGGCCCTGCTCTCCCTGGTCTTCCATCTGAACATGGCGGAGCGGAATGCGGCCCTGAGATGGCTGGACACGGCCATCTGCCTGGTGCTCATGATTATGGTGGAGCCCATTCTGCTGAGCCGGTGGGGGACCACCCCGGGCAAGGCCATCTTCGGTCTGCGGGTGGAGAAGGCGGACGGCGGCCGCCTGACCTACGGGGAGGGAAACACCCGCACCATGTCCATGATCTGGCGGGGGCTGGGCTGGAATGTGCCCATCTACACCCTGGTGCGGCTGATAAAGAGCTACAACTTCTACTGCCGGGAAAAGGAGCTGCCCTGGGACAGGGCCCTGGACCTGGTGGTGGAGGCAAGGCCCAAAAGCAGCCTGAGAAACGGGGCGTTCGCGGCGGCAGCGGCGGCAGTATTGGGGCTGACCGTGCTGACAATCTTTGCGGGGGGCTTCCCGCCCAACCGGGGGAGCCTGACCCCGGCGGAGCTGGCCGAGAATTACAATTTCCTGGCGGAATATTACGGCAGTCCCACATATATTCTGGAGGAGGACGGGAGCTGGACAGCCCTGGAGACCCGGGGCGGGGCCTATATCATCCATATTCCTGGGCTGGAGCGGCTGCCCCTGACCTGGGAGAGCGACAGCGAGGGGAACCTGACCGCAGTCACCGCCTCATGGAGCTGGGACGGCGAGGGCTTTGCCCAATGGCCGGGGCTGGATATGCAGCTGCTCACCCTGGCCTTTGCCGCCGGGGAGGGGAACTGGCTTGACTACTGGGGCAAGCTGGGCCTGCTGGACACAGTGGCCAATGGGGAGGTCTTTTCCAGCTTCAGCCGGACGGCGCAGGGAATCGCGCTGGACTGGGACACCCGGCTGGAGGGCGACGTAATCGTGGGCGACTATTTTGTGGTGGGGGAGGAGAATGCCCCATGCAGCGGTAAAATCACCCTCACCATCCGACCGGCGTGAAATATGGCAAGGGCGGAGGCTGACAGAGAGAAGCAGCCTCCGCCCGGCGGGTCAGCGGTCGCTGACCTGCCATTCGGATTCCATATAGAAGATGTAGTCATCCACGTCCTCCCGGGGATCCGCCGCCGGCGGCTGGACGGGAAGGGAGACAGAGTTGATCTCGGACACAGGCGCCCTCCTCTCAAGAAAGAATTTTGCCCTTCATATCATCATATGCGGCGGAGCCTGTGGGATGCGCCGCCGCCCAAAAGGCCCACCGGATAAGCGTACCCCAGAGGGAAGAGACAATGCAGTCGAAGAGGACAGAAAGAAAATTTAAATTTTGTAGGTTTGTCAAACATATTGGACGGCGAACTCGTTAGGAGAGGACCAGTTAAGCGGTCTCATAGGGAAGTCGTTAGAGCGGCGGTTATGGACAGC
>CAJFTA010000092.1 GCA_904419835.1 uncultured Pseudoflavonifractor sp.
GAACATCCACCGGGAGTCCACCGTCTCCCAATACGCCCGCAGCACCTCCACCACGCCGGGCGGCAGGACCAGCCTGCGGATGGAGGCGCGGGTCTTGGGGATGCTCACCTGGAGCTGTCCCCGCACCTCGTAGACCTGCTTGTTCACGGTCAGGGTCCCGGTCTTGAAGTCCAGGTCGTCCCACTGGAGGGCCAGCAGTTCGCCCCGGCGCAGGCCGGTGCATAAGTCCAGAAGAAACAGTTCGTAGTAGCCCTCCGCCTGGGCCTGGATGAGGAACCGCTGGAGTTCCTCCCGGCCCAGTGCCTGCATCTCCCGGCCCCGCTTGGGCGGCAGCTTGCAGCCCACCGCCGGGTTGGTGCGGATGAGCTCCTCCTGCACCGCCTTCTCCAGTGCGGACCGGCAGGCGGCGTGGAGGCCGCGCACCATGGAGTCGGACAGCCCTTTGCCGAACTGCTCCGTTCGGATAAGCCGCCCGCCCGTTTTCATCCGGGCATAGAACTGCTGGAGGTCCTTCTGTGCCAGCTGGTTCAGGGGGGTTTTCCCCAGTTCCGGGATGATGTGCTGATAGATCTTCGCCTCGTAGTTGGCCTGGGTGGTGGGGCGGATCTGAGGTTTCACATAGTTCTGATACCAGATGTCATTCACGCCTACTTTCCCAAAGGAGTAGACGCTTACCAAGTTCTTTTAATGATTGAGCAACGCCTTTCTTTCAACAACCGCGTATCAGGACAGAGCAAAAGGGCCTGCCGCCTGCGGTTGGCAGACGGCAAGCCCTTTTGGCTGCCTGAACGGCTTTAACTTTTCTTTTGAGCCGCTTCAAAAAAACAGCGGCGTGCTCTGTTCTGTTATGTATGGAGGCATGGAAAACAATGCTCAGATGATATGACGGCCATAGACATAGGTGCGGGAATAGTAGCCGCTGGACAGGTCGTCAATCTGGACCACATAGGCGTTGGTGGAGGCGTGGATAAACTTGCCGCCGCCGATATAGATACCCACGTGGGAGACGGGCTTGGAGGTGTATCCGTTGTTGAAGAACACCAGGTCGCCGGGCTGGAGCTGATCCTTGGTCACGGCCACGCCGTTGGCCAGCTGGTCGGTGGCGGTGCGGTTCAGCGTGTAGCCGAACTGGGCGTACACATACTTTGTAAAGCCGGAGCAGTCAAAGGAGGTGGGACCGTTGCCGCCCCACACATAGGCGCAGCCCAGGAAATTCTGGGCATAGTCGGCGATCTGCTGGCCCAGGCTGGAGGTGGTGGCAGCAACGGCGGCGCCGTCGCCCCGGGAGCCCGCGGAGTCCTTCACCGTAATCATATAGTCACTGCTGACATAGCCCGTGGCGCCGTTATATGTAATCTTGTACCAGCCGTTGTCGATGCCCACGATGTCCACCACAGTGCCGTCGCTCAGGGTGGCCACCCGGTCATAGCCGGTGCCGGGGCCGCTGCGCATGTTCAACGTGGAGCCGCCGGCGTTGACCTTGCCGTAGCCGATTTTCACATCGGCAGTTGCCTGCACGTCCAGATATTCCCCGGACATATAGCCCTCAATGGACTTGTAGTCCACCTTGTACCAGCCGTTGCCCGCGTCCTCCAGAACGACGACGGTGTCGCCGCTGGGAGCAGTGGCCAGGATGGTGGAGTCGGTGCTGGCGCTCTCGCGAAGGCGGAGGGCGTCGGCGTTGACGGTGCCCACACCCACGCTGGCGGCGGAAGCGCCGGCGACGGTGATGGCGGAGAGGGCGGCGCCGAGAACTGCGACGCGCAGGAACTTTCCGGCAGGTATCATTGGTATCAGCCTCCATAACAGATTCAGTCCGGCTTGCGCCGGGAGGTTTTCTCTTTTGTAACGGTTGCGTGGGCAGCGCCTCTTACTTGGAAGAGAGGCTGCGCTCCAGCCAGACGGAAGCCACGTCCATGGCGTTGTACAGGCTGTCCTTCTCGGTCTTCTTCACCACCCGGTCCCTGCTCTTCAGGTCGGGGTCGGTGAGCTGCAGCTGCACGGACACACGGGAGGCCACATCCAGGTCGTCCACCTTTTTGGTGTCCAGAATCTGCATCATAATGATGTATTTGTCGGCCATGCTGCCGTAGTAAATCAGGTTGTCCTTGCGGCGGAGCGGGTGTCCTTTATAAACCAGGGGAATCTTTTCTTTCGCCATGAGGCCCTCCTTGTAACAACTAAAATCAAACTGTAACCAAATTGTAACACATTGTAGTCGCCGTGTCAAACTTTTTCCGGCAGAAAATCCTGCCAAGACAACTATTATGTCAATCAAAATGACGGACTGATTTTTTCGTAAAAATTGTTTGCAATTTTGAGCGAAGCGGGGTAAAATTGCGGAGATGGAGTAAAAAAGAGATAACATATGGAGTTGGTAGGGATTGAAACGGGAAAATATTATTGTAGCCGTAGTGGACGGCCTGGGCGGCGGAATCGGGAAGAGCCTGGTGGAGAAGCTGAAGAAGAGCTACCCCTGGCTTTATGTCCGTGCGCTGGGGACCAATTCCGGGGCCACCGCCCGCATGCTGAAGGCGGGCGCCGACGACGGCGCCACAGGTGAGAACGCCATTGTGGTCAACGCGGGAAAGGCGCAGATCATTCTGGGGGTGGCCAGCATACTGGCGGCCAACGGCCTGCTGGGGGAGGTTACCCCTGCTATGGCGCTGGCGGTGGGGGAGAGCGAGGCGGTCAAGATTCTCATCCCCATGGAGCGCTGCCACATCCGGGTGGCGGCGGAGCCCGGACCGGTGTCACGGTACCTGGACCGGGCCATGGAGCTGGTGGGCGAGGAGCTGGACCGGCTGACCCAGGCCTGATCATCATCTGACACGCCCCTGTCTGCCAGGCAGACGGGGGTGTCTGGGTATTTCCCGGGTGATGCCTGCCGGGGGACGCAGGGCGCTGAACAGCCCGCAGGCGGCGCAGACCAGAGCAGCCAGCATCAGCAGCGCGCCCAGCGCCATGGGGAAGGCGTACTCCAGCTTCAGGTAAGCGTAGTAGGCGCCCAGAGAGGCCACCTGCACCAGTGCCGCCTGGGGGATGCGCCGCCGGTCTGTGCAGGCCAGAATCAGAGTGAGGACGTCGGCCAGAAAGAAGTAACGGTCGTGCATGTGGGGGAGGAGAAAGGGAATCCCGATGGACAGCACCGCGCCGCCCGCCAGCAGCGCCAGGTCGCCGGCCTGCCGCCGGTTGAGGAAGAGGGCCAGCAGCACGCCCAGGGTCAGCAGCCCGGCGGCGGCGATGCCCAGCGGGGCCAGCAGGGACACATTTCCTGACAGCGCGTCCGGGAACAGGGCGTAGACGGAGGGGGCGTTGAGGGTGAGATAATCCGCGTAGGCCTCCGCCTGTCCGACGTAGACCCCCAGAATGTCGGGCAGAGGCTTTCCTGCCAGCAGCGCCGGGAAAACAGCGCCCAGGAAGGCGGCGGGGAAGAGGGGCAGATGCCTGGTCCGGATCCGCCCGGTAAACCAGAGAGCCGCCCACAGCGGCAGGAGGAAGATGGTCTGGAGCTTGACGGAAAAGGCCAGGCCGGCCAGCACCAGGGAGGCGGCGCCATGACGCTCCAGGCCGCAGGCCAGTGCGTGGAGGATAAGGGCGGCGTAGATGGCGTCGCACTGGGACCAGCAGGCGCCGTTGAGCACCACCGTGGGCAGCAGAAGGAGCAGACAGAAGGCGGCGGCGGGCCGGGGACTGCCGGACGGACAGAAGAGACGGCACAGCCGGAAGCCGCTCCAGGCGAGCAGCACGTCAAAGAGCACGGAAAAGAGCTTGATAAGGTAGAAATCCGGTGCATCCAGGTAGGAGAGGGCGGCGAGAAAATAGAGGTAGGGGACATTGTAATTCCCCACATTGTCCTTCAGGGCGGTGAAGCCGCCGTGGCTCCGGAAGTAGTCCACCCAGGGGCCGAGGAAGTCGTAGTAATCGTAGGAGCAGTAATCCAGGCACAGCACCCGGTAGAAGAGGGCCGCCCCCACCGGCAGCAGGCAGAGCAGGCACAGCTGCCAGCCGCAGCCCTCCAGGGCCAGCAGGGCCAGCGCCAGGGCGGCCAGCATCAGGACCAGCATAAAAATCAGCCATCGGCCCGGCTGGGCGGCGTATTGGAGCCCCATGACCCGGGCCAGCGCCAGCATGAGCAGCGCCGCGCCCGCTGCCCCGCACGGAATTGCCAGCCAGGCTCCGCAGGTGCGGGGCGGGTGCCAGAGCGTGTCAGACATAAAATTCCCTCCTTCAGGAAGAATCTTCCACAAGCCTACCATGGAAAAGGGAGAAAATCTCGGGAAACCGGGCGAAAGGAGCGGCAGGGACGCAAATCTTCCTGCCTTAAGCTGTGCCAGCACGAACAATAACCCAGCGTGTCGAAAAACCTCCCAGAAGGGGAAGCCTCGCAGAGTTCCGTCATCCGCAGATGACGGAATCAAATGAAAATCCGTCATTTTCGGGGACATGC
>CAJFTA010000093.1 GCA_904419835.1 uncultured Pseudoflavonifractor sp.
AGCAAGGCTTCCGGGGCATTCGATTCCACGCGAGGCGGGCGGCTGCCCCCTCGCGCTCCCCCGCCCCGACACAGGCGGATTCTGTTCAACCGAGGTTTTCGACACGCTGAGGCGCCCGCTATCGGCGGGCGCCTCAGTCTGTCGAAAAAGTGGCTACCGCCACTTTTTCGAAGGAGCTTCATGAAATTTTCGCCTCGATTTCTGATGAAATTGTCGGCAAAAATTTCATGCGAAGTGTCATTTTCGAGGCGCATGTCCCCGAAAATGACGGATTTTCATTTGATTCCGTCATCTGCGGATGACGGAACTCTGCGAGGCTTCCTTTTCTGGGAGTTTTTTCGACACGCTGAGGCGCCCGCTATCGGCGGGCGCCTCTCTGGCTTAATTCACATGTCGTCGCAGACCTGGAAAATGTAGAACTTCAGGTAGTAGGACTCGTCCGCCCCCCAGAGGATGGGGTGATCGGCGGACTGAGTGCGGTACTCCACCTGCCGCAGGCGGCGGCGGGCGTCCCGGGCCGCCTGGGCGATGGTATTCGTGAAGAGCTCCGGCGTCATGAAGTGGGAGCAGGAGCAGGTGGCCAGATAGCCCCCGTTCTCCACCAGCCGGATGCCCCGGAGGTTGATCTCCCGGTATCCCCGCACCGCCTTTTTCACCGAATCCCGGGACTTGGTAAAGGCCGGCGGGTCCAGGATAACCACGCCGAACCGCTCGCCCGCCCGATCCATCTCAGGCAGCAGGTCGAACACGTCCCGGCACAGGAACTTCACCCGGTCCTCCACGCCGTTGAGCCGGGCGTTCTCCTCCGCCTGGCGCACGCCGGTCTCCGACGCGTCCACGCCGATGACCTCCCGGGCCCCGGCCACAGCGGCGTTGAGGGCAAAGGCGCCGGTGTGGGTGAAGCAGTCCAGCACCCGCCTGCCCCGGCACAGGGGCTGAATGGCCCGGCGGTTGTACTTCTGATCCAGGAAGTAGCCGGTCTTCTGGCCCTCCTCCACGTCCACCAGGTAGCGCACGCCGTTCTCGGAAATTTCCACCTTTGTGTCAAAGGGTGTGGATAAAAATCCCTTGACCCGCTCCATGCCCTCCTTCAGCCGCACCTTGGCGTCGCTGCGCTCATAGATGCCCCGGACGGTGATGCCGTCCTCCGCCAGCACCTTCACCAAGGCCCTGAGGATGGTGTCCTTCAGCCGGTCGATGCCCAGAGCCAGGGACTCCACCACCAGCACGTCGGAGAACTTATCCACCACCAGGCCGGGGAGAAAGTCCGCCTCGCCGAAGATGACCCGGCAGCTGTCGGTCTCCACCGTGTCCTTCCGGTACTGCCACGCCGCCCGCACCCGGGCCTCCAGAAATGCCTCGTCAATCACCGCGTCCGCCCTCCGGGACAGGGCCCGCACCGCGATGGTGGATCTCCGGTTGAGAAAGCCCCAGCCCAGCACGTAGCCGTTGTAGTCCTCAATACGGACAATGCCGCCGTCCTCGCAGCCGGGGGTAATCTCCCCGATCTCGTTGTCGTAAATCCAGGGGCCGCCGGCCTTGAAGGACCGGCCCTCCCCCCGCTTGAGCCGAATTGCTGCCTGCTCCATAGTTACCTCTCTCTTTTGTGGAATGGCGCCTTACAGGGTGGCCGCCCGCCTGGACACCGCCTGCTTGAAGTCGGTGACATAGTGGGTGTAGGCGGTGCTCATCAGGGGCGAGCTGATGAGAAAGTCGGCGGTGGCCCGGTTGTTGGCGATGGGGATGTCGTAGACCTGGGCGATGCGCAGCAGGGCCTTCACATCCGGGTCATGGGGCTGGGCGGTGAGGGGATCGGAGAAGAAGATCACCAGGTCGATTTTTCCCTCCACGATCTGGGCGCCCACCTGCTGGTCGCCCCCCAGAGGGCCGCTGTTATAGCCGTAGACCGGCAGGCCCGTGCGGTCGGCAATCATCCGGGCCGTGGTGCCCGTGCCGCAGAGGAAGTGCCTGCTGAGAATCTCCCGGTTCTTCTGGCACCAGTCGATAATCTCCTTCTTCATATTGTCGTGGGCAATGAGGGCAATCCGCTTCTGGGCGGGCAGCACCTGCTCGATAAAGGTCTCGTCTCTCATGGAACTCATCCTCTCCTGTGTTTTCCCGCCCGACGGCCGCCGCATTCAGACGGCATGCCCCGCGGCTTTTGCTGCTCTGTTCTAAATTCTAATATAAATCCCCGCGGAATACAAGGGCCTCCCTCACCCCGCCTCCGGCCGGCAGAAGCGGAAAAACACCTCCAGCGCCTTCTCCCGGTGCACCGCCACCCGCTCCACCAGGGCGGTCAGGGTGTCCCGGTCCAGCCGCTCCAGCGTCTCCGCCTGCCGGGCTGCCTCACAGGCGTCGCCGGCCTGGCTCCTGTACCGCTCCGCCGCCGCTCTGGCCCGGCGGGCCTCATTCAGCAGGGCGCGGAACTCCTCCTCGGTCAGCAGTCCCGCCGCCCGGTCCCGGTACAGCCGCCCGGCTGCATCTGTCCACCGGGCCATGGCCGCAGCCCCGGCCTCCGGCCGGGGCTTGCTCAGGGGCGGAGGCGCTGCCCGGCGTCCTGTACCCGCCGCAAGCTCCGCCAGCCGGCGGCGGATACTCTCAATCACGGCGTCCTCCCGCACGCAGTGGGAGGACGCGCACCCCCCTCTCCTGCTGCCCTGGCAGACCATGTAGCACGCCCCGCCTCTGCCCTTGACATAGGTCATGGGGGAGCCGCAGTCGGCGCAGAAGGCCAGGCCGGTCAGCAGATGGCCGCTCCCGGTCCTGGGCGCGTAGCTCCGCACGGCCAGCAGCGCCTGTACCCGGTCAAAGACCTGCTGGCTCACCAGGGGCTGGTGGGTGTTGGGCACCACGATCCACGCCTCCCTGGGCAGCGCCACCCGTTTTTCCACTTTGTATCCCACCTTCCTGGCCCGGTTCTGGGTCAGGTGTCCCGCATAGGTGGGGTTGGTCAGAATGCGGCGCACCATGGTGCCGCTCCACAGCCCCGGGAAGCGGCTCTGTGGCCCTTTTTTGCACTGGGAGGGGGTAGGGATACCCCCGGCGGTCAGGGTCCTGGCCGTGCCGCTGACGGAGCCGCAGGAGAGGAAGGTGCGGAACAGCAGTCCAATGACCGGTCCGGTCTCCGGGTCGGGAATCAGATGCCCCGGCGCTTCCGGGTCCTTCCGGTACCCCATGGGCGGCTGTGCTCCAATGAAGCGCCCGCTTCTTTTCCGCACCTCCAGGGCGGCGCGCACCTTGCGGGAGATATCGGCGGTATAGAAGTCGTTGGCCGCAGCCAGAAAGGGGAGCACCAGCTCCCCGCTTCCCCCGCCGCCGGTGTCGATGCCCTCGCTGACGGCGATGTATCGCACCCGGCGCTGTGGAAAATAGATCTGATAGTAGTACATGGTTCCGATCTGGTCTCTGCCCAGCCGGGACAGATCCTTGGTCAGCACGGTGTTAATTTTCCCCGCTTCAATGTCCGCCAGCAGCTGCCGGAATCCGGGCCGGCTGAAGCTGGTGCCGCTGTACCCGTCGTCGGTGTAGATCGCCGCCACCGTCCACCCTCTGTCCGCGGCATACTGCCGGAGATACTCCCGCTGGTTGGAAATACTCTGGGACTCTGCGCCCTCCTCATCCTCGCGGGAGAGGCGGAGGTACAGCCCCACCCTGGGCTCCGTCAAGCCGTCCCGCCTCCCTTCGCTCTCTGGCCAGCGCCGCCAGCAGATGTTCCAGCGTCGGGCCTGACGCTGAATACCGGTAGATGACAGGATAGGTCTCCGCCCGTTTCATGCCGGACGCCTCCTTTCAGGCCCATATTTCGGCCTCACTGTCATTCTATCGGAGTGTCCCTATCTCTATGTCTGCTTTTTATCCAACCGCCTCGCCCACCCCCCCGGGCTTTGAGGCAAGGTCGATGACCAGACAGCCCGGCTTCAGGTCCCCCAGCTCCGCCTCGCCCAGTACCCGGGCGGGCACCGTGTTGATCACCAGATCATAGCTGCACAGCCAGCCCAAAAGTCGGCCGGTCTGCTCCACGCCCAGGCCCTGGCTCTCCGCCCAGGCCAGATCCGCATATTTCCTGGCCGCCACGCTGACCCTGGCCCCCAGAGCCTGAAACCGCTGCGCTGTCATGCGGCCCACCCGGCCGTAACCAATAACCAGAACCCGGGCGCCGTGAATGGTAATCGGCAGTTCCTCCATGGCGATTTGAATGGCACCCTCCGCAGTAGGTACCGCATGGGGCATTTTGCATTGCTCCGCACTCTGCCAAGAAACGAAAAGAAGCGGCAGACACATGTCTGCCGCTTCTCGCTTTGTGTTGGCATTACCTATCTTCCCGGGCCGTCTCCAGCCAAGTATTTTCGGCGCAGGTGAGCTTAACTGCCGTGTTCGTGAAAAGAAAAGTAAGCAAAAGAAACTTCCGTCAACTTTCTTCTCCTTACCGTTCTCTTCAACGATAAAGTATTTTATTCTATTTTCTTCTCACTGTCAAGAGAAACTTTATCAAAGTCCTCTTTCTTTTCTTCCTCTCTCAGGAGAAAGAAAATGGTGACCCGTGCGGGAATCGAACCCACGTTTGCGGCGTGAGAGGCCGCCGTCTTAGCCGCTTGACCAACGGGCC
>CAJFTA010000094.1 GCA_904419835.1 uncultured Pseudoflavonifractor sp.
GTTCGCTGCCGGGCCTCTCTCTTGAACTCTTTACATGAGCTTCACGGTGTAGTAGACGGCCATGATCAGCGCCCATGCGGCGGGCACCGCATAGTATACCATCTCGCCCACTCCGGTCCCGATAACCATAGACGCAATCAGGACCAGCGCCATCAGCACACAGCTGACATAGATGAGGATATAGTTGGCGGCCTTAGGCAGGAGCTCTATCCGCTTCCCCTTCAGGTTCAGCGCGCCCTTACCCCGCTGGGCGGCGGCGGCCACAGCGGCCACCACAACCAGCACCGCCAGCATCAGAGCCATGGCCGCGTAGGTCCGCAGGCCGCCGCTGCTGGTGAACCGGACGTAAATGCCCAGCACGCCGGCGGCGCAGGTCAGCGCCACGGCAAAGAACTCCAGCTGATAGATATAGTATACAAAGGCCAGCACCGCAAACACTACGTTGGCAAAAATCAGGAACTCCACGCCGGTGGCGTTAAACTGCCATACCACGGCGCTGTATATGCCCAGCAGAATCAGGAACACGCCCAGTGCCCAGAGGAACACGCCCTGCTTTCCCTTTTTCCACCGGCTGTACGCCAGCGCAAGGACCGCCGCTCCGGCGATGATGCCCGCGAAGGTGATGACCTTCAGCGCTGCGGCAATGGCCACCGCCAGGTTGATACCGAAGTCATCCACGGTAAAGTTAATATAATATTTCTGCGTCATCAGCAGCAGGAACTCCAGCACCACCGCTCCCACAATCCAGTAGAGAACCTTGGTAAGCGCAACGTCCTCCTGCCGCTGCTTCTCTGCCTTCAGCCGCTGCTTTTCCAGCTTTTCACTGCTATTCATCTATCCATCTCCTATGGAAATTCTCCTGCGCCGCCGGCAGGTGCGAAGAATCAATCCTCTGTATTTTACCAGAAACTGCCCCGCTTTGCAACTAGAAAAACCATCCTGACGCCTGTTTGAAAAAATTTCGTCTTTTTCCTCCGTGATAAAACTTTTTTCTGCGCTCCTCCGTCAATTCTTCACTCGCCTGAAGAAATCTGAAAAATTTTTAAGGATTTGTAACCCCTTTGTTATCTACTTTTCCGCTTTTTTGTCGTATGATAGTGATTACTGACAAGGCACAATACACAGAGAACCATCTTGCAGGAGGAACGCTTTCTATGAGAACAAACCTGACCCGATTTCTCGCCCTGGGGCTGGCTCTGGCCCTGATGCTGCCCCTGGCCGCCTGTCAATCCGCCGGCGGCGGTAGCCAGTCCCCGGTGCCCTCCCCCACCCAGAGCGAGGCGCAGCCCGCCGCCACGCCCACCCCCACGCCGACGCCCGAGCCCGTGGACCCCTACGACGCAGTGCGCAACTACTGGAGTGAGGACCAGCTCACCCAGACCTGGGGTCCCAACCAGCCGGTGGAGCACCTGTTCTTCCACCCGGTCATCGCCTATCCGGAGTATACCTTCTCCAGCGCCATCTCCGAGAAGCGTCAGGCCGGCCTGGACGACTGGATGGTGACGGTGGACGAGTTCAAAAAGATCATCCAGAACGTCTACGACAAGGGCTACATCCTGGTGAACATGGGGGATGTGTGGAGCGAGGTCGTCGACGAAAACGGCGTGGCCCGGATGCAGCGCAACACCCTGATGCTCCCCGAGGGCAAGAAGCCTCTCATCATCTCCTTTGACGACGTGAACTACTACCAGTACATGCTGGAGGAGGGCTTTACCTCCAAGCTGGTGCTGGGGGACGACGGCCAGATCTGGGCCGAGACCCGTGATCCCTTCACCGGCGAGGTCTCTCTCACCCAGGACCTGGACGCCACTCCCATCCTGGACAACTTCGTCCTGGAGCACCCCGACTTCTCCCTCAACGGCGCCAAGGCCATCTACTCCCTCACCGGCTATGAGGGCATCTTCGGCTACCGCACCCAGAATGATATCGACATTGCCGCCGACGACCCGGCCCGCCCCGCCTTTGACGCCAAGCGCGCCGCTGAGATTGAGGCGGTGAAGCCCATCATTGCGCGGCTGAAGGAGACCGGCTGGACCTTCGGCTCTCACACCTGGGGTCACATCCGCCTGGATATGGACGACATGGCCTGGATTCAGCGAGACACTGTCCGCTGGGCGGAGGAGGTTGGCAGCCTGGTGGGCCCCACCAACATCCTCTTCTATCCCCACGGCGCCCGCCCCGACGGCGGCGACTGGCACCAGACCGGCCCCACCTTCCAGTATCTCCAGAGCCAGGGCTTCCGCATCTTTGCCAGCGTGGGCATCAACTCCTTCTCCTATATCAAAGATGACATCTCCGCCGTCATCTGCGACCGGCTCCACCCCGACGGAACCACCCTCCGCTGGGCCCGCAGCCGCTACCTCCAGTTCTACGACGCCCAGGACATCATCGACCTGACCGTCCGCCCCGACCTGGGCTACGATTTCAGCCGTTAAATTACAGCGGGGCCTGCCTCACGGCAGGCCCCGCTCAGCGTGTCGAAAAATCTCCCAGAAGGGGAAGCCTCGCAGAGTTCCGTCATCCGCAGATGACGGAATCAAACGAAAATCCGTCATTTTCGGGGACATGCGCCTCGAAAATGACCCTTCTCATGAAATTTTTGCCGACAATTTCATCAGAAATCGAGGTGAAAATTTCATGAAGACTCCTTCGAAAAAGTGGCTTCCGCCACTTTTTCGAAAGCCTAAGCGGGGCCTGCCGTGAGGCAGGCCCCGCTGCTCTCTTGCTGCCGCGCAAAAAAGCCCGGAGCGGTCCGCTCCGGGCTTTTGCCGTCTGTTATTCCTCGCCGTCGTGGTGGTGGTCATGGCCGCAGCCACAGCCGCAGCCGTCCTCCTCGCAGTCGCCCACGTCAATGGCAAACTTGCTCTTGCAGCTGGGGCACTCCACGGTGCCGGCCTCCAGCACGTCCTCGTCGATGACCAGCTCCTCGCCGCAGTTGGGGCACTCGACCTCAAAGAAGTCGTCGTCCTCACAGCAGTCGCACTCGTCCTCGTCGTCGTCATCCTCGTCGTCCTCGTCGTAGACAACCTTCTCCACGTCGGAGAGATCGTCGGAAATGGCGTCGATCTCCTCGCCCATGGCCTCCATGTTGTCCTCCATGTCCTCGATGGACAGGCCGACCTCTTCCAGGATGCCGATCATCACGCTGATGAGCTTGCCCTCCTTGGACTCCTCGGTGTCCAGCTTCATGCCCTCGGCCAGGCCCTTCAGGTACGCGACCTTCTCAGAAATCGTCATGTTAATCTCCTTTCACACTCATCCTTTTGGGACCGTTCGAAAGTGGATCGTTCATCGTGCCCTCCCGTGCGGCACGCTGCCGCCGGGCACAGTTCAGGCTTTGCAGTGCGCTTCAAATGCTCACTGCCGCCTCTGAACTCAGGCCTTGCAGCGCTCCAGGTACTCGCCGGTGCGGGTGCCCCGTCCAAATTAAAATTTGTCCGGGTTCCCTTTTCCAGCTTCCGCGGGCGGAGTAAATCCGCCCTGCGGCAAGATTTTGCCGCATGCAAAATGCTTGTACGCGCTGCCGCGCGCCCCGCCGTGCGGGGCCCCTCGACACCCGCGCGGGAACCGGCCTTTCCCTTTGGTGCCGCCTGAACTCAGGCCTTGCAGCGCTCCAGGTACTCGCCGGTGCGGGTGTCGATCTTGATGCGGTCGCCGGGGTTGATGAACAGGGGCACCTTGATCTCCGTGCCGGTCTCCAGGGTGGCGGGCTTGGTCACGTTGGTGGCGGTGTCGCCGCGGAAGCCGGGATCGGTCTCGGTGACCTCCAGCTCCACGAACGTGGGGGGCTCCACGGAGAAGATCTTGCCCTTGTAGGAGTTGATTTTGCAGGACATGTTCTCCTTCACAAAGCGGAAGTTGTCGCCCAGCACGTGGCCGTCGATGGGCACCAGATCATAGGTCTCGGGGTCCATGAAGTAGTAGAGATCGCCGTCGTTATAGCTGTACTCCATATCCTTGCGCTCCACGAAGGCCTCCTCGAACTTGGCGGTGGGGTTGAAGGAGGTCTCGGTGACGCTGCCGGTGATGACGTTCTTCATCTTGGTGCGGACAAAGGCCGCGCCCTTGCCGGGCTTCACGTGCTGGAACTCGACCACCTGCATAACCTGGCCGTCCATCTCAAAGGTCATGCCGTTACGAAAATCGCTTGCACTAATCATGGGTATCGTCCTCCAAAAATTGGTGTCTTGTGGGGGTTCACATATAATCAAGTCATTTTACCGTATTCTGCCCGCTTTTGCAAGAGCTTTTCCCCTCTGCGGGCAGAATTTTAAGTGTAGGAGTACAATACATGTTGGACAAATGAATAAAAAAGGATGAAGGATACGGCCTCATCGGTTATAGTTGGAGTTGCAGACAACAACTGTACGAGA
>CAJFTA010000095.1 GCA_904419835.1 uncultured Pseudoflavonifractor sp.
CCGGAAGCCTTGCTGTGCAAGGCTTCCGGGGAGCGGAGCGAGGACTTTTGCGCCGCAGTGCGGCGCGAAAGTAACGGCATTTTTGAAGGCTGTCGAAAAGTCCAGGGACTTTTTCGACAGCCTGACATCCTGGACCACAGTCCAGGACGTTTTTTCAGGATTTTTCTTCAAAACTGGCGCCGCAGCTGCGGCAGGTAACGGTGATTTTCCCCTTGCCCTTGGGCACCCGCAGCTGCTGGCCGCAGTTGGGGCACTTGAAATAGCGGTGATCCTTGTCCCGGTGGATGGTCCGGCGCAGCCGGAACCAGCGGACCACAGGGCCGGCCAGCTGCATAAATTTGGCGTTTTCCGCCCGGCGCTTGGAGATATTCCGGGAAAACATGCGGAACACGGCATAGACCGCCACCAGCAGCGCCAGCCAGCTCAGCAGGCCCAGCCGCAGCAGGCTGGCCACCAGATAGAGCACCAGATACACCGCTATCAGGAACAGGGAGAACTGATCGACGCCATATCGGCCATACATCATTCTCTGCAGCCAATTCATCGAGCGAACGTCTCCTTCAGCGGAAGAATGGCCCGAGCGGGGGTAAGGCTCGGGCACATCGGCTTCCACGGTACTTTTATAACAGTAATGATACCGTTTTGAAGGTTTTCCGTCAAGGCACCAGACGTAAACAATATGTGAATAATCCCTTGAAAGCAAAGGGGAAAGGGGTTATACTGGACAAAAACAGGAGGTGCCCCGTGAAGCGAATCGACAAGGAGAACTACTATCTGGACATCGCCGAGACGGTGGCCGAGCGGGCCACCTGCCTGCGCCGGTGCTACGGTGCCATCATTGTCCGCAACGATGAGATCATTGCCACCGGCTACAACGGCGCTCCCAGAGGCCGCCGCAACTGCGTGGATTTGAACTACTGCACCCGGGAGGCCCTCAACATCCCCTCCGGCGAGCGGTACGAGCTGTGCCGCAGCGTCCACGCCGAGGCCAACGCCATCATCTCGGCCGCCCGGAGCGAGACCCTGGGCGCTACCCTCTATATGGCCTGCAAGAACCCGGCCACCGGCGCGCTCATCGCCGGGTCCACCTCCTGCGCCATGTGCCGCCGGCTTATCATCAACGCCGGCATTCAGCGGGTGGTCATCCGCAACACCAAGACAGACTACGCCGTGGTCCATGTGGAGGACTGGGTGCGGGAGGACGACTCCCTCCCGCAGGAGTGCTGCGCCTGCTGCGGGGACGATAAAGCGTAAAAAATCAAATCCACCAGCCGCCGGCAAGGGCACGGCAGCTGGTGGATTTTTATTTGGTGTAAAACTCCGCGCCCTCTGCGGCCAGCCGCTCCCGCCACAGGGCGGCCAGGGCCTCCAGGTCCGCCCTGAACTGGGCGTCTATCTGCTCCGGACCCTTCTCCAGCTCCTCCAGCACAGTGAAAACAAAGGACTGGCCGCCGTACCTGGACCAGTCGGCGGCCAGGGGGAGGAAGGTGCAGGAGCCGGTGGAGACGGAGAACTGAAAGCGGTTGCGCAGGCCCGCCGGGTTGGCTGCGGCGCTGAGCAGCACCCGGTTGTTTGCCGTGCAGCGGATGGCGCACACGCCGCCCACCACGGCCCGCCCCCGCCAGGCGGACAGCAGCTCCTTCTGATGCTCCGTCTTAGCCATGATACCCCAGCTCCCCTAAAATACGGGCCAGTACCCGCATCCGCTCTCCCAGCAGCTCCCCGTCCCGGGCCAGCGCGTCCTGAAAGAGGCGGATATCCTCCTGGATATGGTCGTTCTCCGTGCACACCGACACCGTCATGGCGTCCCCCTGGAGGCCTACCCGGTCGATCTCCGGCCGGTCGGGGTCGTAAAAATCCGGGTACCGGTAGCTCTCCTCCCGGAGATAGAGCTGGGCCCGGCAGGTGAGAATGGCCAGGTCCAGCACCCGGTGGAGGGGCAGCTCCTCCGACTGGCGGGACCACTTTTCCCCTGTGTACCGCCACACCTTGGCCGAGATGTCCACCCGGCCCCGGTCGTTCCACTGGGCCAGCCCCAGGGAGAGCCCCTTGGCGTCGGTCTGGTAGGCGGAACGGCCGTCAATGTGGTCATAGTCCTCCGCCACAATGACGGGCTTGTGCTTCAATGACGTGGGAATCCGCATAAGGTCCTCCTTTTCAATTAGTAAATTAGTAATTTAGTAAATGACAAATGAGAGGATAGCACGGAACAGGCCGAACGTCAAGGAATATTTTTGCCCGGCCGCGGAAAACTAAGGCAGAAAAGGAGGCACAGACAGGGTTATGGACATGACCAACAAGGAATACGGAAAATATGTGGAGAAAAAGGCGGATCCGTCGCCCACACCCAAGAATCTGGCCTGGGCCTTTGTCACCGGCGGGCTGATCTGCACCCTGGGACAGGGCCTGCTCAACCTCTACCGCTTCATGGGGCTGAGCGAGACGAACGCGTCCATCGCCGCATCGGTGACCCTGATTTTCCTGGCGGTGCTCTTCACCGGCCTGGGCTGGTTTGACAAGCTGGCCAAGCACGCCGGGGCGGGCACCCTGGTGCCCATCACCGGCTTTGCCAACGCCATGGCCTCTCCGGCGCTGGAATTCCGCAGCGAGGGCCTCATCATGGGTGTGGGCGCCAAGCTGTTCGTCATCGCCGGGCCGGTGCTGGTGTACGGCATCAGCGCCAGCGTCATCTACGGGCTGCTTCTGGTGCTGTTCACGGGGAGCTGAAAAATCAGTTGACATAAGATTATAGCCGCCCGCTGTTCCAGAGAGGAACGGCGGGCGGCTCAGCGTATTGAGAAACTTCAGTTGAACAGAATCCGCCTGGACTGGGGCGGGGGAGCGCGAGGGGGCAGCCGCCCGCCTCGCGTGGAATCGAATGCCCCGGAAGCCTTGCTGTGCAAGGCTTCCGGGGAGCGGAGCGAGG
>CAJFTA010000096.1 GCA_904419835.1 uncultured Pseudoflavonifractor sp.
CGGGCGGGCAAGGTCAAGACCGGACAAACCTTACTCCAGCACCGCGCCCCGGGCCGCACTGGTCACCTGCCTGGCGTATCGGGCCAGATAGCCGGTCTTGACCTTGGGCTCAGGGCACACCCACTTGGCTTTCCGCTGGGCCAGGGTGTCAGCGTCCACCAGCAGGTCGATCCTGCAGTTGAGGATGTCGATGGCGATCATGTCCCCCTCCTCCACGAAGGCGATGGGGCCGCCCTGAGCCGCCTCGGGGCAGACATGGCCGATGGATGCGCCCCGGGTGGCGCCGGAGAAGCGGCCGTCGGTGATGAGGGCCACCTCCTTGTCCAGGCCCATACCGGCGATGGCGCTGGTGGGGTTGAGCATCTCCCGCATGCCCGGGCCGCCCTTGGGGCCCTCGTACCGGATGACCACCACGTCGCCGGAGACAATCTTACCCTGGTAGATGGCCTGGATGGCGTCCTCCTCGCTGTCAAAGACACGGGCGGGGCCGGTGTGGACCATCATCTCCTCAGCCACGGCAGACTGCTTGACCACGCAGCCCTCAGGGGCCAGGGAGCCCTTGAGGACGGCGATGCCGCCGTAGGGGGAGTAGGGGTTGTCAATGGGCCGGATGAGCTCCGGATCCAGGTTCTCCACCCCCTCCAGGTTCTCGGCCACCGTCCTGCCTGTGACCGTCAGGACGGAGGTGTCCAGCAGATTCTTTTGGGTCAGCTCCTTCATAACGGCGTACACGCCGCCCGCCCGGTCCAGGTCCTCGATGTAGGTGTCCCCCGCCGGGGCCAGGTGGCACAGGTTGGGGGTCTTGCGTGAGATCTGATTGGCGTACTCCAGGTCCAGCTCAATGCCGCACTCGTGGGCGATGGCGGGCAGGTGGAGCATGGAGTTGGTGGAGCAGCCCAGGGCCATGTCCAGGGTCTCGGCGTTGTGGAAGGCGGCCTCGGTCATGATGTCCCGGGGCTTGATGTCCCGCTTCACCAGCTCCATAATCTGCATGCCGGTGTGCTTGGCCAGCCGCAGCCGGGCGGACATGACGGCGGGGATGGTGCCGTTGCCCCGCAGGGCCATGCCGATGCCCTCGGTGAGGCAGTTCATGGAGTTTGCTGTGTACATGCCGGAGCAGGAGCCGCAGGTGGGGCAGGCGTTGTTCTCGTAGTCCTCCACGCCGGCCTCGTCCAGCTTGCCCGCCTTGTAGGCGCCCACGGCCTCAAACATGTGGCTCAGGCAGGAGCGGCGGCCGTCCTGGAGCCGGCCGGAGAGCATGGGGCCGCCGGAGCAGAAGATGGCGGGGATGTTCAGCCGGGCGGCGGCCATCAGCAGCCCCGGCACGTTCTTGTCGCAGTTGGGCACCATCACCAGCCCGTCGAACTGATGGGCCAGGGCCATGGCCTCGGTGGAGTCGGCGATGAGATCCCGGGTGACCAGGGAGTATTTCATGCCGATGTGGCCCATGGCGATGCCGTCGCACACGGCGATGGCCGGGAACACGATGGGGGTGCCCCCCGCCATGCGGACGCCCGCCTTCACCGCCTCTACAATCTTGTCCAGATTCATGTGACCGGGGACGATCTCGTTCTGGGAGGACACAATGCCGATGAGGGGGCGGTCCAGCTCCTCCTTGGTGTACCCCAGCGCATAGAACAGGGAGCGGTTGGGGGCCCGCTCCACGCCTTTGGTCACGTTGTCGCTTCTCATGGCAGAGTCCTCCTTATTAAATCCGTCATCATTGTATGATGACGCTTGCATTGTATGATTTCATATTATATGATAGAGAAAACAATGTCAAGTCCGGGGAGGAAGTTTATATGGAAAAACAGAGCCTGACCCAGCAGACCGCCCGGCGGCTGTACGGGAGCATTGTGGCGGAGGGGGGCCTGGCCCCCGGGGACAAGCTGCCCAACGAGCTGGACCTGTCCCGGGAGCTGGGGGTGAGCCGCACCACCCTGCGGGAGGCGGTGCGGATGCTGGTGGCCCAGGGCGTGCTGGAGATCCGCCGAGGCAAGGGTACCTTTGTGTCCGCCCGGGTGGAGGAGATCGACGACTTCGGCTTCACCGGCCTGAGCCGGGTGAGGGGCCAGCTGCGGGACCTGTTCGAGCTGCGCAGCATCTTCGAGCCCCAGGCGGCCCGCCTGGCCTGCCGCCGGGCCACGGCGGAGGAGCGAGCGGACATTCTGGCCAAGGGGAAGGCGGTGGCGGACTGCATCCGCTCCGGGGCTGACCGCACCCAGGCCGACGCCGCCTTTCACGCCGCCATTGTCCGGGCCACCCACAACGAGTTTATGGTCCGGCTTCTCCCCCTCATCCAGCGGGCGGTGGCCACGGCGGTGGAGACCGGCGGGGAGGCGGAGCGGCTGGCGGCGGACACCCTGCGGGACCACGCGCTGCTGCTGGAGTTCTTCGCCCAGGGGGATGAGGAGGGCGTGCTCCACGCCATGGCCATCCACATGCGCCACAGCGTGGACGTGATGGGCCTGGGCGAAGCCGGAGAGAAGCCGCTCTGAACCCCATGCCCATCCCCGGCATCCGCCTGACGGCGGAATGGAGGGGGCCATAAGGTTTTTTCAAGATACTCCCCCGTATTTTCCTGCAAAGAGGCCGGCGGCTTTCCCTGGTGAAAGCCGCCGGCCTTGTTCTATATTATCAGGTATCGCCGCCGGAAAAACGAATAAAAAATGCATCTCTATATTGTAAATGAGACTGTCGAAAAACCTCGGTTGAACAGAATCCGCCTGTGTCGGGGCGGGGGAGCGCGAGGGGGCAGCCGCCCGCCTCGCGTGGAATCGAATGCCC
>CAJFTA010000097.1 GCA_904419835.1 uncultured Pseudoflavonifractor sp.
CGGTTTACGCTCCACTCCGTTGCGGAAATAGGTGCTTTCGTAACGGTCAAAGAAAACAAATAATCCGAACCCATCTCCTATCGGAAACAAGTTCGGATTGTATTGGTTTGGTGCGGATGGCGGGACTCGAACCCGCACGGCCGTGGGCCACTAGCACCTCAAGCTAGCCAGTCTACCAATTCCAGCACATCCGCATATTCTGTTTGGCTTTCATCGGAAGCCACTTGCTTATTATAGCGGCTGCTTCCCGATTTGTCAACCAAATTTTTTATATTTTTTCATTTTGCGATTATGCAGACACAAGGCATATGGGCGGAGCACAGCGCTCCGCCCATATGTTCCCCTGCATCAATCAGACGTTGGCGTCCAGGATGGCGGTATAGGCCTCGGCGGGCATGACGCCCACCTTCCGGTCCAGCTCCTTTCCGTCCTTGAAGAAGATAACGGTGGGGATGCTCATCACGCCGTACTGCATGGCCAGGGCCTGCTCGTCGTCCACGTTGACTTTGCCGATGACAGCCTTGCCCTCGTACTTGTTGGCCAGGTCGTCAATCACGGGAGCCAGCATGCGGCAGGGACCGCACCAGGAGGCCCAGAAGTCCACCATGGTAATGCCGCCGGAGGTAATCGCCTTGTCAAAGCCTTCCTTGTTGAAGTGAATGGTCGCCATAATCAATACTTCCTTTCTTTCGTCTCAGTTTGAATGTTTTTTCTATGTTGAATGGGTTGTTTATCCGTTTTGTTCCCGGTCCAGCCGGTCCAGGTACTCCGCCGCCCGGTGTCCGGCCACCTGACCCTCCCCCGCTGCTTTGGCAATCTGGAGGGGCTGGCCGGTGCAGTCTCCGGCGGCAAACACGCCGGGAATGTTGGTGGCCATATCCCGGTTCACCGCGATATAGCCGTCCTTCAGCTCCAGGGCTGGGAGCAGGTCGGTGGGGGCCACCGCCGAGCGCAGGATAAAGACGCCGTCACAGGGAATCTCCTGTCCGTCCGCCTTGACAGACGTCACCTTCCCATCGCCGCAGACCTCAATTCTGGCCGCCTTGACAAAGGGAATCTCCTGATTCAGATCCTCCGGCCTGGCGGGAGCGGTATAGGTCACCCGGCACCCCAGGCCGTGGAGGTAGTTTGCCTCCTCGGGGGCCTCTGCAGACCGGCCGGCCACCACCACGTCCCTGCCCCGGTACAGCATGCCGTCACAGGTGGCGCAGTAGCTGACGCCCGCGCCCATGTGCTCCGCCTCGCCGGGGAATTTGGCCCGGCGGACCACTCCGGGCGCCAGCACCACCGCACGGGCCTGGACCAGCTCGCTGCCCACTCCAATATAGAATGTGCCGTTCAGGGGCATGATATTCAGCGCCCGGCCGGTGACCCGTTCCACGCCCATGGCTCCGGCGTGGGCCTTGAACCGCTCCAACAGCTGAGGACCGGTGACGCCGGGAATACCAAGGTAGTTGTCCACCCGCTCAGTCTTGCTGAGAGGGCCGTCCCGGTCGTCTCCGCTGACCACCACCGCCGTCCGGTTCCGCTGCCTGGCCTGCACCGCCGCCGACAGCCCCGCTGGTCCGCCGCCGATGACCGCGATATCATAAATCACGCTGATAGTCCTCCTCCCTGTCGCCGAAGAGAGCGGCAATGACCGCCGTGACCCCCGCCCGGTTGTCAACCTCGTAATAGACCTCGTTGCCGGAGCGGGACGCCTTGACAATCCCCGCCGCCTTCAGGCGCATGAGATGCTGAGAGATGCAGGACTGGGACTGGCCCACATTGGCCTCCATACATCCCACATTGCGGCAGCCGCACCGCAGCAGCCCCCGGACAATCTGCAGCCGTACCGGATGGGAAAGGGCCTTGAGCAGCGCCGCCTTCTCCTCGTAGAGCCCGGTTACGTCCGTCATGTCGTTCACCTCACATTTATTATTTCTAATATTATTATATTCTAATATTCTAATTTGTCAACAGGTTTTTTGAAAAAATTTTTTGCCCTGCCACAGCAAAACGAAAGCCGCCGCGCAGTGTGCACGGCGGCTCAGGCTGTCGAAAAAGTCCAAGGACTTTTTCGACAGCCTTCAAAAATGCCGTTACCTTCGCGCCGCACAGCGGCGCAAAAGTCCCCGCTCCGCTCTCCGGAAGCCTTGCACAGCAAGGCTTCCGGGGCATTCGATTCCACGCGAGGCGGGCGGCT
>CAJFTA010000098.1 GCA_904419835.1 uncultured Pseudoflavonifractor sp.
CATTTTCGGGGACATGTGCCTCGAAAATGACACTTCTCATGAAATTTTTGCCGACAATTTCATCAGAAATCGAGGTGAAAATTTCATGAAGCTCCTTCGGAAAAGTGGCGGAAGCCACTTTTTCGACAGGCAGGAGCCGGGGCCATTGGCCCCGGCTCCTGCCGATTTTTATTGCGCGGACCTCCAAGCTGTCGCTGTTGATGGAAGCGTTATCAATAGCGTCTTGACTTGTGGCAGATTTTCAAACGTATTATTTCAGCTTACTGCCGTCCGCAAAGGCATTGCCGACCTTTTCGCCCAGGCTCCAGTACGTCCGGTTGGCCGGATCAAAGGTGAGCGGCTTCAGTTTGGCCGGGTCGATCATCCCGCCCTCGTCCAGGATGGCTTCTTCTGCCCCGGCGTTCACGATCTCGCCCAGCATCAAATGGGAGTCCGGATCATAGCTGAGCAGTCTGCACTCCAGCACCAGCGGCAGTTCGTCGATCACAGGCGCGTCCACGAATTCACTCCTGGTCACATGGAGCCCGCTCCGTTCCAGCTTATCGGGCACATCGTTTCCGGAGACCAGCCCCACATAATCCGCTTCCACCAGGTGCCCCTCGTCCGCTACGCTGACGGTAAAGGCTTTCCGGTTCAGAATGTTTTCCACCGTCTTGTGGTTGGAGCTGAGGCACAGAAAAATCTGATTGCCTCCCGCGACGCCGCCCCAGGCGGCATTCATGGCGTCCGGTGTCCCGTCCTCGCCATAGCTGGCCACAACCATCACCAACTGCGGGTACAAAAACGGCTTTGCGCCAAAATTCTTTCTCATGCTGGTTTCCTCCTGTTATCGGCACAGCGCGCTTCCTGCGCTGCCGCTCTGTGAAAAGGCCGGCGGGCAGGGCCTGGCACGGCGTCAGACCCTGCCCGCCGTTTCAATGGTCATGCTTACTCGTGAACCTTCATCTGGTGGAGCATCTGGACAAATCTGGGGTCGCCGTGGTCCACAATCTCGCTGTGGCCGATGTCCAGCTTGGCGATCTCCGCCATATCCCCGTCGCTGAGCTGGAAGTCCCAGATGGCAAGGTTGTGTTCCATGCGCTCCTTGTGGACCGACTTGGGGATGACGGCGACGCCCCGCTGTACGTTCCACCGCAGGGCCACCTGGGCGGCGCTCTTGCCGTACTTCTGGCCGATGGCGGTCAGGACGGGGTGGGTGAAGATGCCGTGATTGCCCTCGGCAAAGGGGCCCCAGGCCTCGGGCTGGACGCCGTACTCCTTCATGAGGGCCAGGGCGTTCTCCTGCTGGAAGAAGGGGTGGAGCTCCACCTGGTTGACGGCGGGCTTGACTTCCACCGTCTCGCACAGGTCGGCCAGGCGGTTGGGGTAGAAGTTGCACACGCCGATGGCCTTCAGCTTGCCGGCCTTGTATGCCTCCTCCATGGCCCGCCAGGCGCCGTAGTAGTCGCCGAAGGGCTGGTGGATCAGGAAGAGGTCGATATAGCTCAGGCCCAGCTTCCGGAGGGAGGCCTCGATGGCCGCCCTGGCGCCCTCATAGCTGGCGCCCTGGACCCCCAGCTTGGTGGTGATGAACCACGCCCCTCTGGGGAGTCCGGAACTGCGCAGGGCCGCGCCTACGGCGGCTTCATTCTCATAGGAAGCCGCTGTATCGAACAGGCGGTATCCTGTCTTCAGGGCCTCTGAGACACACTGCTCGCACTGGACGCTGTCCCGGATTTGAAAGGTGCCGTACCCAATCATCGGCAGTTCTATCCCGTTGTAGAGCGTCCTGCTCTGCATAGCGACACTTCCTCAATTTGTCTTTTCCCTTCTGACAAGCACATTGTAAGCCGTTTTTTCCGCAAAGTACAGTGCCGATTATGCAGTCTGCTATAATCAAATTGCATACTGCTCCTTGCGGTCCAAAAATCTGACTGATAATGGGGACAAAACGGAACAGCGGGAATATAAAACAGGATGCCGGTTTGGTGGCTTTCTCAGCCACCAAACCGGCATCCTGTTTTCAGCGTGTCGAAAAACCTCAGTTTAAAAGGACCCGCCTGAACTGGGGCGGGGGGAGCGCGAGGGGGCAGCCGCCCGCCTCGCGTGGAATCGAATGCCCCGCAATGCCTTGCCGTGCAAGGCTTGCGGCGAGCGGAGCGAGGACTTTTGTATATATGAGGAAAATTCTTACTTTACTTTTGACGGCTTGACGGATTGGGAAAATTTGCACCATTGACATCAGCAGGGCCGCCCGTCTTACAGATACCGCCCGGTGATGCTCCGGGGATTCTGCTTCACCTGGGCGGGCGTGCCTGCCGCCACGATTTCGCCGCCGGCCTCGCCGCCGCCGGGGCCCATGTCCAGAAGAAAGTCGGCGCTGCGGATCACATCCAGGTCGTGCTCGATCACCACCACGGTGGCGCCCCTGTCCAGCAGGGTCTGGAACACCCCCAGCAGCGTCCGCACGTCCAGAGGGTGCAGGCCGATGGTGGGCTCGTCAAAGACAAAAACCGTGTCCTCCTGGCCCCGGCCCATCTCGCTGGCCAGCTTCAGCCGCTGGGCCTCCCCGCCGGAGAGGCTGGGGGTATCCTCCCCCAGGGTCAGATAGCCCAGGCCCAGATCCTCCAGTACCTGGAGCCGCTGGTGAACCACCGTCCAGTCGGTGCAGGCGTCCAGCGCCATGTGGATATCCATGTCCATCAGCTCCGGCAGGGTAAACGCCGCCCCGGAGCGGGTCTTGAGCCGTACCCGGCCCGCATCCTTTCCGTACCGGGAGCCCCGGCACTCCGGGCAGGGGATGTCCACATCGGGCAGGAACTGGACGTCCAGGCTGATGGAGCCGGTGCCGTCGCACACCGGGCAGCGGAGCTTTCCCGTGTTGTAGGAGAAGTCCCCCGCCTTGTACCCCAGAGCCCTGGCCTCCGGGCTTCGGGCGTAGAGCTTCCGCAGCTCATCGTGGACGTTGGCATAGGTGGCCACCGTGGAGCGGACGTTGATGCCGATGGGGGTGGCGTCGATGAGCCTGACCCGCTGAATGCCCGGCGCGTCCACGGCTTTCACATGGGCCGGCAGCGGTTTCCCGGCTGTCATCGCCTCCAGGCCCGGCACCAGGCTCTCCAGAATCAGCGTGGTCTTACCGGAGCCGGAGACCCCCGTCACCACCGTGAGCTTCCCCTTTGGAAGATCCAGCGCCAAGGGCTTCACCGTGTGGATCGCGCCGGTCTCCAGGTGGATGGCCCCCTCCGCAAACACCGCCTCCGGCGCGGCCTGCGGCCGGGCGGTGGGCTGGGCCTGTCCCGACAGGAACGGCCCGATCTGAGAGCTTTCATTGGCGGCCAGCTCCTCCACGGCGCCCTGGGCGATCACCCGGCCGCCCCGTGCCCCGGCCTCCGGCCCCATCTCGATGATCCAGTCCGCGTGGGACAGAATCTGGGCGTCGTGATCCACCAGCAGCACGGAGTTCCCGTCCGCCACCAGGTCGTCCATCACCGCCGTCAGCCCCGCGATATTGGCCGGGTGCAGGCCGATGGAGGGCTCGTCCAGCACGTACAGCACACCCGTGGTGCGGTTGCGCACCGCACGGGCCAGCTGCATCCGCTGCCGCTCCCCGGTGGAGAGGGTGGCGGCGGCCCGGTCCAGGGTCAGATAACCCAGCCCCAGCTCCATGAGCCGCCGGGCCACCGTCTGGAAGGACTCGCAGATGCGCTCCGCCATGGGGCGCATCTCCTGGGGCAGAGAGGCGGGCACCTCCGCCACCCAGCCCACCAACGCCTCCAGGGACAGCTTGCAGGCCTCGTCCAGGCCGATGCCCCGGAGCCGGGGCGCCCGGGCCGCCTCAGACAGGCGGGTGCCGCCGCAGTCGGGGCACACATCCTCCCTCAGGAATTTCTCCACCCGCTTCATGCCCTTCTCATCCTTTACCTTGGACAGCGCGTTTTCCACGGTGTAAACCGCGTTGTAATAGGTAAAGTCCAGCTCCGTGGCCTGGTCCAGCTTTTTGCCCCGGTAGAGGATGTGCTTTTTCTCCGCCGGGCCGTTGTAGACGATGTCCTTCTCCCGCTCCGTCAGCTCCCGGAAGGGCACGTCCGTCCGCACGCCCATGGCCCGGCACACGTCGGTCATCAGCGACCACATGAGGCTGTTCCAGGGGGCCACCGCCCC
>CAJFTA010000099.1 GCA_904419835.1 uncultured Pseudoflavonifractor sp.
GGTGCCGTTGGGGTCGAATTTTCCGCCGCCCACGCCGTTGACTACCCCCAGACCGGCCATTTTCTGGACGTTGAAGTCGGTGGTGTCGGAGAATGTGGCCCGCTGGGTGATGGCCTCGCCGGTCACCTTCTCGTAGAGCCTCACCGCCAGGGCGCAGAACTCAGCCCGGGTGGCGGCCTGGGTGTATCTGCTCTGGAGGCTCTCGGGCACAATGCCGGCGGCGACGGCCTCCTCCACCTGTGCCTTGGCCCAGCCGGAGGGCTGGTCGGGCAGCGGCTCAGTTGTGGCGGAGCCGCCGCGGATGGTGCCGGTGGCCGCGTCATACACCGCGCCGGGGCCGGTGTAGGTGCCGTCATGGACCTCCAGAAGGTAATACTCATGAGTCCCGTCCACATCGCCGCCGTAGGGGCCGGTGCGCAGAACATCCATCAGGGCGACGCCGTCATGGAACGTGTCGATGTTGCAGACCCTGTAATGTCCGCCAAGCTCACCGAGCTCGTTATAATATCGTTCCGTCTTGACAAAGTCACCCAGCGCCGGGATGACCGTGTTCCCGGAGGCATCCAGAACCAGGGGCGGATCATCCTCTTCGTTATAGGACGTGGAGGCTTTGGAGACGCCGCTGTCAAAAGGAGTCAGGTCCGTGCCCGCCGGCGCGCGGAAAACCTCGTTTCCATGGACGTCCATCACCACCTGCTCCATAACGTCACTGTTCAGTATATTGATCAGGAGCAGTCCTTCATTGACACTGCGGGAGTCATGGCACAGCTTCACATAGGCGGGGGGCTCCGCATCCAGAACGCCCACCTGCTCCCCACTGGCGTCGATGATCACATAGGCCGGGTGAGTCCTGCCGCCCCGGCTGTCCTTGAGAATGGCGTAGCCGTCCTCGGAGAATTCACTGTATCCCTCGGTGGTCATAAGCATCAGGTCCAGATAGTGGTCCATGTCATAGCCGGAGCGCTGGCCCCGGTAGATGGTGATGACAGGCTGCCCCTCCTTGTCCAGGTAGCCCACGAAGTAGTCGTCCTCCCCCAGCTCTCCCTGATAAGGGATGAGGCCGCAGTTGAAATAGTTGCCCACCGTGTCCCATCTGCCATTGAAGGGAGAGAACACTCTGGCCCCTGTCTTGTCAATAAAGTAGCACTCGCTTTCGCCGTCCTCCAGGGGTGCGACAACCTTCGCCAGCCCGTCGCTGAACGCGTAGGCCGACTCAAACTGGGGCGGGATCACCATCCTGCCCTGAGCGTCCATATAGCCATAGAGGCCGGCCTCCCGGTCGTAGAAAGCGGCCATCCCCTCGCTGAACACACTGGCAAAGCTGAAGTTGAAGGCCGGCAGGTTTTCAAAGCCGGAGAGGTTCAGCAGGTTCCCCTCTGTGTCCGCGTAGTTGATGTATGAGACGGTCTTGCCGGTGTAATAGCCAAACTCGTCCACCTCCTTCTCATTGCGGAACACGGGGATGAACCCGCTGTGGAAGTAGTTCTCGTCGGCGGCTTCGTTCAAACCCACCTTGGCCAGGGTCCAGCCTTCGCTGTTGTTCTGAATGGACCAGGGGGTGACGGTGATGTACAGGCCGTCCCCCTGGAACACGTCGGGGATATCATCTGTGATCCCCGTCTCCGCCGCCATGGCGGCGGGCAGGAGCGTGAGCGTCAGCGCACAGGCCAGCGCCGTGGAAAGCAGATTTTTCCATCGCTTTTTCATGGCAGAAATCCTCCTTATTTGAATTTGGCAGAACCAAAGGACTGCGCCGGTTTATTCGTTCACAAGATTGTACAGTCGCAGGGCGGTGAGGATGCACTGCTCCCTGGTGTAGGCGCTCTGGGGGATGAAGGCGCTGCCGTCCCCCGCCATAATTCCGGCGGCCTGGACCTGTCCCACCCCGGCGGCGGCCCAGGAGGAGATGGCGGCGCTGTCCGAGAAGTTGGGAGCCGCCTGGGGCAGGGGATGGCCCATGGCCTCTGCCAGGCGGGCCAGGATGGTGGCCGCCTGCTCCCGGGTCAGGGTGCCGTTGGGGTCGAATT
>CAJFTA010000100.1 GCA_904419835.1 uncultured Pseudoflavonifractor sp.
CAGTCCACGTGGGCATAGTGACGCTTGTCGGTCTCATACTCCACGTGAGCGGTGTTGATGGTGATGCCGCGCTCCTTCTCCTCGGGGGCCTTGTCGATGCTGGCATAGTCCTCGAACTGAGCCTGGCCCTTCAGAGCCAGATACTTGGTGATCGCGGCGGTCAGAGTGGTCTTGCCGTGGTCAACGTGGCCGATGGTGCCAATGTTGACATGGGGCTTCGTACGCTCGAATTTTGCCTTAGCCATGTTGGATATCCTCCTTAATTACATGTTAACATGTTTGATGTTGTAGAGAATGCGTAAATATTGTATAGCATTGGCGGAGAAATTGCAATACCCTATTCCGCATCCGTGTGAAAGCCATTCCGCGGGCCCCCGGTCCGGGGGCCCATGGTCTGGACAGTTCCTTAGTCGGCGTTGTTGCGGCCGCGCTCGGCAATGATCTTCTCGGCAATGCTCTTGGGAATCTCCACGTAGCTGTGAGGCTCCATGGAGTACTGGCCGCGGCCCTGAGTGGAGGAACGCAGGTCAGTGGCGTAGCCAAACATATTGGCCAGAGGCACCAGAGCATCCACCTGAGTGGCGCCGGGACGGCTCTCCTGGCCCTGGATCATGCCGCGGCGGCCATTCAGATCGCCGATGACATTGCCCAGGTACTCGTCGGGGACGATAACGGAGACCTTCATCATAGGCTCCAGCAGGATGGGATTGGCCTTGCGGCAGGCCTCCTTAAAGGCCATGGATCCGGCAATCTTAAAGGCCATCTCAGAGGAGTCCACCTCGTGATAAGAGCCGTCGTACAGGGTAACCTTCACATCCTCAACAGGATAGCCGGCCAGAACACCGGCCTGCATAGCGCCCTGGATACCGGCGTCAACCGCAGGGATATACTCCTTGGGAATGGCGCCGCCCACAATGGCGTTGACAAACTCGTAGCCCTTGCCGGACTCGTTGGGCTCCACATGGATCTTGACGTGGCCGTACTGGCCCTTGCCGCCGGACTGGCGGGCATACTTGGTGTCCTGATCCACAGCCTTGCGGATGGTCTCCTTATAGGCGACCTGAGGTGCGCCCACGTTGGCCTCCACCTTGTACTCGCGGAGCAGACGGTCCACGATGATCTCCAGGTGAAGCTCGCCCATGCCGGCGATGATGGTCTGGCCGGTCTCGTCGTCGGTGTAGGTCTTGAAGGTGGGATCCTCCTCGGCCAGCTTGGCCAGGGCGATGCCCATCTTCTCCTGACCAGCCTTGGTCTTGGGCTCGATGGCCACGCGGATAACGGGCTCAGGGAACTCCATGGACTCAAGGATGATGGGGTGCTTCTCGTCGCAGAGGGTGTCGCCGGTGGTGGAGTTCTTCAGGCCGATGACAGCGGCGATATCGCCGGAGTACACGGTCTCAATATCCTCGCGGTGGTTGGCGTGCATCTGCAGGATACGGCCGATGCGCTCCTTCTGCTTCTTGGTGGAGTTGAGCACGGCGGTGCCGGTGTTCAGCGTGCCGGAGTAGACGCGGATAAAGGACAGCCGGCCGACGAAGGGATCGGTGGCGATCTTGAAGGCCAGAGCGGAGAAGGGGGCCTCGTCGGAGGCGGGACGCTCATCCTCTTCATCGGTGTCGGGATTGATGCCCTTGATGGCGGGAATGTCCACGGGAGAGGGCATGAAGTCCACGATGGCGTCCAGCAGCTTCTGCACGCCCTTGTTGCGGTAGGAAGTGCCGCAGGTGACGGGCACAATCTTGTTGTCGATGGTGCCCTGACGGAGAACCTTCCGGATCAGCTCCTGAGGAATGGGCTTCTCCTCCAGTGCCAGCTCCATGATCTCATCGTCCAGATCCGCGCAGGCGTCGATCAGCTTGGTCCGGTACTCCTGGGCCAGCTCCATCATGTCCTCAGGAATGGGCTCCACGCGCATGTCTTTGCCCATCTCGTCGTAATAGACGTCGGCGTCCATCTCCACCAGGTCGATGATGCCCTTGAAGGAGCTCTCGCTGCCGATGGGGAGCTGGATGGGCACGGCATTGCACTTGAGGCGGTCGTGGATCATGTGCAGCACGTTGTAGAAGTCAGCGCCCATGATGTCCATCTTGTTGACGTAGATCATGCGGGGGACCTTGTAGTGGTCGGCCTGACGCCACACGGTCTCGGACTGGGGCTCAACGCCGCCCTTGGCGCACATGACGGTCACGGAACCGTCCAGCACGCGCAGGGAGCGCTCCACCTCAACGGTGAAGTCCACGTGGCCCGGAGTGTCGATGATGTTGATACGGGTCTGGGGGAACTGGTTCTTGGTGCCCTGCCAGTAGCAGGTGGTAGCGGCGGAGGTGATGGTGATACCACGCTCCTGCTCCTGGGCCATCCAGTCCATGGTGGCGGTACCGTCGTGGGTCTCGCCGATCTTGTAGTTGACGCCGGTATAGTAGAGAATACGCTCGGTGGTCGTGGTCTTGCCCGCGTCGATGTGGGCCATGATACCAATGTTGCGGGTATTCTCCAGGCTAACTTTTCTAGGCATACTTTAACTCCTTTACCAGCGGTAGTGAGCGAACGCCTTGTTGGACTCGGCCATCTTGTGGGTGTCCTCGCGCTTCTTGACGGCGGAACCCAGGTTGTTGGCGGCGTCCATGATCTCGCCGGCCAGACGCTCCTTCATGGTCTTCTCGCTGCGGGCGCGGGAGTAAGTGGTGAGCCAACGCAGACCCAGGGTCTGACGGCGCTCGGGACGGACCTCGATGGGCACCTGGTAGGTGGCGCCGCCCACGCGGCGGGCCTTGACCTCCAGGGAAGGCATGATGTTCTCGATAGCGGCGGTGAACACATCCAGGGGCTCCTTGCCGGTCTTCTCCTTGATGATGTCAAACGCCCCGTAGACCACCTTCTGGGCCACGCCCTTCTTGCCGTCCAGCATGATGCTGTTAACCAGCTTGGTAACCAGTACGGAGTTATACAGCGGGTCGGGCAGAACCTCCCGCTTGGGTACGTTTCCTCTTCTGGGCACTTTGCTTCCCTCCTTCATAGTATGATTTCATAGGTACTCGAAGGCTTTTCAAAAGCCCCCGTGTAAGACAAGTGCCTGCTTGTCCAGTGCCCTGCGGGAAACGCCCCTATATATAAGGAAGCGCTTCTGCAAGGACAACTGCCTTGCGCACATGCGCATTGTGTCATTTCAGTGTTGCTCGAGTCGGCTGCCGCGCGGGAATTACTTCTTCGCGCCGCCCTTGCCGGCCTTGGGCCGCTTGGCGCCGTACTTGGAACGGCCCTGCATACGGCCATTGACGCCCTGAGTGTCCAGAGTGCCGCGGATGATGTGGTAACGAACGCCGGGCAGGTCCTTGACACGGCCGCCGCGGATCATGACCACAGAGTGCTCCTGCAGGTTGTGGCCCACACCGGGGATATAGGCGGTGACCTCGTAGCCGTTGGTCAGCTTCACACGGGCGATCTTACGGAGCGCCGAGTTGGGCTTCTTGGGGGTGGAGGTACGCACTGCGGTGCAGACGCCGCGCTTCTGGGGGGAAGGCAGGTCGGTCTCGCGGTTGGTCAGGGTGTTCAGGCCATGCTGCATAGCGGGAGAAGTGGACTTGTAGGTCACCTTCTCGCGGCCCTTACGGACGAGCTGGTTAAACGTAGGCATGGTTTTCCTCCTTTCTTAGGCGATGATAGAATATATTTTAACAGGATAATACGGATATTATTCTGTTAAAATCAATGGACCAGAGCCGCCACAGCGCTTCCCACGGCGATGCCGCAGGCCGCGCCCAGCTCCTTCATGGCGGGGACATGCTCAACGGCAATCCCCTTCTCCCGGCAGAGCTCCTCCACCGGCTCGGTTACGCGGGGGTCGGCATCCTCTGCCAGAAAGACGCGCACCGCTCTCCCGTCCCCAATCGCCCGCTTTGTCTGCTTGACGCCGGCCACCTTGGGACCATTCTTCAGCTCCGAGAGCATCTGTACGCCTCCTTCTACCCGTTTTTCTGTTCAAAAACAGTGCCTTGACGCACTTGGCGCAGACATACCTGCGCAATTTGAGATTATAGCATAGGTGGATCGGATAGTCAAGCACAAAAATACCGGAAAGCGCGGAGTTTTTGCGGTTTTCCACCCTTTCAGGCACGAATAACAATTCTCTCCCAGCGGCGCCGCTTCCCTTCTGTGAAAAACACACAGTTTCCCTTCCTCTGCTGTCTGTCTCGGGCGCAAAAGCGCCCTCCGCCGCCTGTGAGAGGCGGCGGAGGGTGCTTTTACCGGTTTCGCTTAATAGCTGGAGCGCATGAGCTCCTGAGTGGCATGGACCGCGGAGGCGGATTCGGCCTGGGCCTCCTCCTGCTTGTCGTACTTGCGGTAAGCGGCCAGGCCGGAGCCGGCGGGGATGAGCTTACCGATGATGACGTTCTCCTTCAGGCCCAGCAGGTGGTCCACCTTGCCCTTGATGGCGGCCTCGGTCAGGACCTTGGTGGTCTCCTGGAAGGAGGCGGCGGACAGGAAGGACTCGGTGGCCAGAGAGGCCTTGGTGATGCCCATCAGCAGGCGGGTGCAGGTGGGCAGGCGCAGCTCCACGCCGCCGTTGGTCTCGCCGGCGTCGATGCGGTCCTGAACCGCCTTGTAGGCGTCCTTGAACTCAATGATGTCCACAGTGGAGCCGGAGAGCAGCTCGGAGTCGCCGGCGTCCTCCACCCGGACCTTGCGCATCATCTGGCGGCAGATGACCTCAATGTGCTTGTCGTTGATGTCAACGCCCTGCTGGCGGTAGGGCTTCTGCACTTCCTGGATGAGGTAGTTGTACACCGCGTGGACGCCGCGGATGCGGATGACGTCCTGGGGATAGAGGGCGCCGTCGGTGAGGGCGTCGCCCTTCTTCACCGTGTCGCCGTCCTTCACGCGGATACCCGCGGAGTTGGGGATGGCGTAGGTGACCACCTCGCCGTCGTCGGCGGTGATGGTGACGTTGAGCAGGGTGGCGCGCTTGGCCTCCTCGATGGACACGCGGCCGGAGATCTCGGCCAGCTGGGCCATCTTCTTGGGACGGCGGGCCTCGAACAGCTCCTCAACACGGGGAAGACCCTGGGTGATATCGCCGCCGGCGACGCCGCCGGTGTGGAAGGTACGCATGGTCAGCTGGGTGCCGGGCTCGCCGATGGACTGGGCGGCGATGATGCCGACGGCCTCGCCGGCGCCCACAGGCTCGCCGATGGCCAGGTTGATGCCGTAGCACTTGGAGCACACGCCGCTGCGGGCCTCGCAGGTGAGGACGGAGCGGATCTTGGCCTCGTAGATGCCGTGGGCCTCCAGCAGCTTGGCGTGATCGGCGGTCATCATGGTGTGGTGGTCAATGAGCACCTCGCCGGTGACGGGGTCGCAGATGTCCTCCACGGGGTAGCGGCCCTTCAGGCGCTCGCCAAAGGTCTCGATGACCTGGCCGTTCTCCGAAATCTCGGAGACGATGATGCCGTCGTGGGTGCCGCAGTCCTCCTCGCGGATGATGACCTCCTGGGACACGTCCACCAGACGGCGGGTCAGGTAACCAGAGTCGGCGGTACGCAGAGCGGTATCGGCCATACCCTTTCGGGCGCCTCGGGAGGAGATGAAGTACTCCAGGACGGACAGACCCTCACGGAAGTTGGACTTGATGGGGATCTCGATGGTGCGGCCGGAGGTGTCGGCCATCAGGCCGCGCATGCCGGCCAGCTGACGGATCTGGGCGGAG
>CAJFTA010000101.1 GCA_904419835.1 uncultured Pseudoflavonifractor sp.
CGGCACGCTGCAGCTCAATGAGCCGCCTTCCGTTGCTGCGGCGCACCACAGCGGAAATGCCGATTTTCCTTAGTGCGTCAAGGTTTTGCAGGATCTGTCGGGACACTTTCTTGGGGGAGATACGCTCCACACCCACAGGGTCGATTCGTTCAGACAGCTCTGTGGGAGTGCCGATAAATTCGGTTCGGTCACGCATCAGTTCAGAGAGAAGATAGACGATGCGATCGCCCAGCAGCTCTGGCTGTGTCCGACTGTCCGACACCAGCTCCCACACATTTTCACCGTTGCGCTCCAGTGTCAGCTCCCGGTATTCAATGTCACGGCCAATGCAGGAGAGCTTTGCTCTGCCGCTGCCCCGCCGTTCCTCCATCAGCGTGAAGCTGGAATCCACCGCACCGCTGATAGCAGTCGTACCAGAGATGCGATTGAACACATCGTCAGCGGTTTCCTTGCGCAGATGATGGATCAGCAGGATGGCGATGCCGTGGGTATCTGCGATCCGTTTCAACACAGACAGATCCCGGTAGTCGTTTGCGTAGGTTGCGTCGCGAGCCGGACGAACCATCTGCAGCGTGTCGATGATAACCAGTACCGTGTCCGGGTGTGCTACGATAAATGTGTCCACCTGCTCCTCCAGCCCCTGACCAATGAGGGCACACTCCGTGCAGAAGTGGACGCTGCTTGGTGCGTCCTCAGTGATCTCAAAGAGCCGGTTCTGGATACGGAGAACGGAATCCTCCAAGCAGAGATAGAGGGTAGTGCCCTGCTTCACGGACATCCCCCAGACCGGTTCGCCCTTGGCCACCATGACGGACAGCCACAGAGCCAGCCAAGACTTTCCCACCTTGGGAGAGCCAGCAAGGATGTGCAGCCCCTGGGACAGCAGCGTGTCCACCACGAAGTTGAGCGGCGTCAGCGGCAGGCTCATCAGGCTCTCGCCGTCAATGGTTTCCAGTCGTTTTGTTTTACTCATAGGATCATCCCCTTGTAAAAAGATAAGGACAGAGACCACGCGGCCACCGTGGCTCTTGTCCTTTCACTTGATTATTGGGGGGATTTTGATAAAATGAGAATATCGCAAGACAGGCAGAAAACAGATATAGGACAGAGGAGGTGGCCCTATGCCGCTGGGTACCCAACAGAACAACAATTTCCTGCACCTGACAATGGATGTCTGGCAGGATCAGATCTTTTTTAACGAGACCGTCTACCCGGCCGGCCACTTTGCCGCCGAACTGTTGAATGTTCCCGAGGAGACCATACGGGAACTGGACACCCACGGCGGCGCCATCAGCCATCAGGTGGAGGCCCTGGCCTTGGCCGGGCGAGGTGAATTGATCAACCTGCTGGACGGGACCCGCGTCTCTCTGGAGAAGCTGCTGGATGCCCTGTGGCAATGTCCACCGTACAGCCTGATGGACAAAGCACAGGAGCAGCACACATTGGAGGTGATGTTTTCCCCGGCATCCCACAACGATCTGCTGAAGCCGGCTTCGCCCGTCCGGAAATTTTTCTTCCGCTATCTGGTGGCCGCCTTCAGCATTCCCCTGGGCATCCAGCACTTTGCCGTGGCGGCACGATATTTTGAGGAGGGCTATCTGCGACGGCTGAAGAAACGGACAGAGACCTTCTTCGCCATGGCCGCCCACGACTGCTTCAACAGCGAATGGTTCTGGGATACGATGCGTGATCTGCCGGTACCGGATGTTGAGCCATTCACCATCACACCGAACTTGAGATCCTCCTATGTCTTTGCCCGACACCCGAAACAGGGAAAGGAAACCGTATTTGTGAACCGGTATTTCTTTGACCATGCCATCAGCTTCTACATCTTTGACCTGATGAACGGACTGCAGCACGGACATGCGCCCAGCCGGTGCTGTGGCTGCGGAACATACTTTCTCACCACCAACGGCCACATGCCGAAATACTGCGATGGCATTGCGCCTCAGGATCCCCGCATGACCTGCCGGCAGTACGGCGCCATGATGCGGCAGAAGGAACAGAACAAACAGCACCCGGTCTATCGCCTATTCACCACCCGCACCAACACCATCCGCAAGCACCATCAGAGAGGAAAGATCTCCGACGAGCTGCGCAATGAAGCCCTGTATGTAGCGGAGAGTCTGCGTGATAAGGCGCTCATGGACAACGACTATGCCGCCAACGGTTATGCACACGACATGGAACAGGAAGTGATCTATACTCAGGCGAGAGAGCGTCTTGCCAGGGAGGACGGGCCATGAGTATGTACCGCTGCGACGATCTCTGCCCGAGCAACGAGGAGCTTGCCCAGCGCATACAGGACGGCGATCCACAGGCCGCTCCGCTGCTGCTCTCCCAGAACGAGGGATATCTGACCATGCTGGCCGCAAGCTACTGCGAGCAGTTTTCTCAGGATTTTCTGGTGGACGACCTCAAGCAGGAGGGGGCGCTGGCACTGCTGGATGCGGCGACAAAGTTTGATCCCTCCCATGGAACAAAACTGCTGACCTATGCGACCTCCGCCATTGAGACAGCCATGCGGGACTGCGCCGCCCAAGGTTCTTTTTCGCTGTCGCTCCCGCTGGACCGTTACCGCCAGCTGCGTCAGGTGGCATTTCTCTATGCCACGCATGAGCGGAACATCGAAACAGATCTTCTGCCGGCCATTCAAGAGAAGTTGGAAGTCTCCGCTAAAGTAGCCAAGCGTCTGCTGGAAGAATACCGTACCGTATTTCAGATCGAGTCTCTGGGTGAGCGTGTCTTTGACCTTTGGTGTGGCGGCGACCCCGCCAGGGCCTACGACCGCTTCATGCGCCGGACGCTGCTCCTCCAGCGCATGAATGAGGTGTTGAGCCCCAGAGAACTGAATTTGGTGCGATGTTATCTGGGGATCGGCCAACCCAACGAGCAGGGCATGACCTTTCAGGAACTGGCCATCCGACTCAACTACAACGGCCCCAGCGGGGCGGAGAAGGCGTATAAGAGCGCCGTCCGGAAATTGAGAAAGCAGTTGAACGGCGGCACTTACGGCCAGTGGCTCTCCATCCAAAAAGCCATTCGCAAGGCCAGAGCGGAGGCAGAAGCTGATTCCGGCTACTATGTGCCGCCGCAGACGACCTGGCTGGACGAAAAAGAACTGGCGGAGCGGTTTCTCTGTGAAGTCGTTTCGCTGATCCACGTCCATGAGATCTTCAGCGACGTATTGGAGCAGGAAACAGAATAAGCAGTGCGGCACCAGGCTTTGTCCTGATACCGTACTGCTTTTCATTTATCCCATGATCCCGATTTTATTACCGTTCTCGTACATATCCTCGGCGTATTCCGCATGGTTGAGTCCCTGGCTTTCTATCCAGCCGAAGCCTGGCACGTAGACCATGTTGTCCGGTGCGCCGTCAGGCGAAGCCGGGGCAGGTTCTGGTTCTTGTGGGGGTGTGACATCCTGTTCAGGTAGAACCGGTACTTCACTCGCTGAGGGCGTTTGAGCAGGCGATGGCTCCGGGAGAATGTCAGCTTCCTCGACCAGTTCCGGCAGTATTGCTTCCGCCTTTTCTTCCTCTGGTGATATGACTCCTTCTGTTTCCGGTATCTCCTGAACTTCGGGCTGCGTGGTGATTACAGTGGCTGGCGTGGGCAGTGCGGGTGTTTCCCCGGCTGGTTGCTTCTGTGGCCACACAGCCGCACACAGGGCCAGACAGGCGGTGAATGTTGCAGCGGAGATGATTCGTTTCTTCATGTTGCTTCCTCCTTTCCTGACATGGAAAGAGCGCCCGTTCTCTTCGCTGTACGGCGAGAGACTGAGCGCTCTTTTTCATATTGATTCAGTTCCATAGAGAGCTGCCACGCCAGCTCAAATCCAGAGATAAAGCTGTCCATGGAGCGTTCTTCTGCCATCAGACTCTGGGCATCCATGATTCGCAGTACCAGCCGCCGTTCCGGCTTCTCCAGCACTTTGATCAGTGCCTGGTGGCATTCTTCCACTTCCTGCCTCTGTTCCGAAAACTCCGGCGGGGTATAGAAGCAGTCGTACAGATCCTTGAGCAGATTGTTCATGTGTTGCACCTCCTGGTAGCAACACACAATACCATATGATGAGGGGAATAGCTATAACTTTTTACAGGGAAACGCCTTTCTCTGTAAAATAATCCACCAGGCGATTATTGAATACTCGTTTGATATCTCTTAACGCCGAAAGAGAGGAGTAATCAAAGGCATATAACTGCTCTTTTTCAGCTTCTGTCACCTCGATCTTTTTAAATAGCTCAGAATATGTAGTTTTTGCTTTCTCAAATAGCAAATCCAGAAATTCTCTCTTCTCTGTCGATGTAGGTTCCTCGAATTCGCACACTAAATCAAAGCGTGTCTGAAGTTCAGGCGGAATAACCTTTTTGTAGTCCGCTTCGTTGAGAAGATTTGAAGTAAAGACAATAACATATCCATCCATGTCGTACTCTCTTGCCATAGAATCCGTAAAACGGCCTTCTTCCAATAACTCCAGAAAGAAAGAGAAAACTGGGCGTGTAGTCTTTTCAAACTCATCGCAAAGCAGCACACCTACTTTGCTTTTTTGAATTTTTTCACTTAGCTCTCCATGGTTGCAACCAATATAACCTGCCGGACTGCCAATTAAACTATTCAAGGCATCTTGGCTACTGTAGTTCTGAAAATTGATTTTAGCTAAGTAACAATCAGTTTGTAGCCCACTTGCGAGCAGCCTCGCAACCTCAGTTTTTCCGATACCAGATGCTCCAAAGAGAAAGATTGAAAGGACTTTTTGCTCCTTGGCTTTGTTTAGCAAAATAAAATTTTTTAAGCAATACTGCAGTCTGTCTTTGAAATAGCTGTGGCCAATCAAGTTATGATTGAATATGTCGATGAAGGTATCAAAATTCCCTCCACTCAAATCTGTCACTTTAGAGAGCATATTTTCTTCAGGTTCTTTCTCCCCTAAACCGCATAGATCAGGAAGTAACTTGCAGACAGGTTCTTGTCCATCAAAAAACAGTGGGAAGTATTTCAATAATGCATCAATCTGAGGTGTTTGCGCAATAACTCTAATATTTGGCATGATACCAAGAAACTGTTCAACTGCGTAAATGAGAGCTTTATTATCCTCGATTGCATATGAAACAGAAGTCAAATCTAATATAGCCAACTTAGAAGAGCTGTTAAATCGTTCAAATTCGTTACGCTGTTCACCACTTGCGCGAGAAAAAGTTGCAATCGGAATATCATTCATATCTGCGTATTGAATGATATTGTCCAAATCCTGTGTATTGTTGTATTTGTATATCTTTTGCCTGGGATATGGTTTAAAGGCGTGCGCTGTTTCGGGGGCAGAATCTGCCTCTTCATCTTCCTTGAAATAGCATTTATAATCAGAAAATAAAAGAGGCAATAATTCCATAGCGCTTTCTGCAATGGTCGCTTCTACAATTACAACAGTATCCTCTGCCATATTTGTGAAATTAATGTATACTGGTACTATATTATTTTTGTTGGTCAACAAAAAATAAACCAATGCAGATATGTCAATGCAAATATCAGCGCAGAAATCGAGCATATCTTTAGTTTGTTCAAATCTAAATGGGAATACTTCTCTTTCTTCCTGGATTTTTCTTAATTCCTCAACATTGCGGTAAGTAAACAAAGTATGCTCCATCTTTATTTCCTCCACAGTTTACTTAGCCAAATACCGAAGCGATTCCACCAGTGAAGTTTTAGCGCAGGGGCTTCTTCCAGTTTAAATGCCACATCTTGAATGATTGCCAATGTATCAATGAAATGGTAATCACTGAAACTCTTTTTAGTTGTGTCATGTGGCAAAGGATGCGAATTACTTTTAATTATTTTGCTGGCAGCTGCCTCCTGTTGCTCCTTGCGAGCACCAATCTCTTGGAAATAGGTAAATGTGTTTGAGCTAATAAATTCTTCGCTTACAATACCTTTGTAGATGCCAACAATAGATACATGACCAATAAGTAAATCGTTGATGTTGTACTTGTTCTCAAATTCCGATTGAATTTCCATAGGGATCTTAATGATAATTTCAGATACGGGTTCCTTCATATTTTCATCATATACAAGCCCTTTCAAAATGTATGCATAGTCTTGCAACATTGAACTGACCAAATTATTGACTTCCATACCTTCTACCCGCATACCCTTTAATGCATCGCGACGCAAAATAAGAAATTGCCGAAGGCTTTCTTCGTTCAGCAGTTCTAATTTGATACGATCTACCTTTACAAGATCACCTTCTGCTGAGTTATCCAATGCAGCCACAGAGGCACACTGCTCAATGATCCTACGCAAAAGGATGGATTTAGTCGTTTTTACATCCAAACTTTCCACAACTTTGGATGATGATGTAGCAGTTTCCTTTGCGTCTGCGGAGATAGAGGCCTTAATTCCGTCCAGAAACTGTTTTGTACCTTGTGCTGAGATGGACGATGTGAAGCCATATTGTGCTTCAAAACTACTTGATTTATCGGTTTCAATTTTAGTAAGAATGACATTGTTAATCATCATTGCGATTTCATATACCTTACTGAAATTCAGATAGTAGATATTAAAATCACGTGATTTCTTTTTCTCTGTTTGCTCCAAAGAATTCATCTCCATACGCTTAAAACTCCTGTTTTAGCGGTACCCAGTGTTCATCAGCCATATCAACAGCAAATTCTGTATTGTTGATATATAACTGGTTGTCTTTATCCCGAACAAATCCCCAGTGTAAGTTATGCTTTGTAGCATACGCCTTGAACGCATTAAACTTGTTCTCTATTTGACGGTCAATATTTTTATCCTGGCCCCTGGCTTCGCCGCCCTTAGTTTCAATCACCCAAATCGTTCCGTCTTTCTTCGTCACGATGTAGTCAGCGTAAAAAAGCCACTGCTTCTGGATTCCGTCTACATAGACGATGGAGAAATACTGTTGTCCGGTGTCACCGTTTTTGTACACCCATTCGATGTCTTGGCGACCTTCACAGTGCTGCTCAAACAGCATTTCACAAGTGCTGCGAACAAGGCTGGTTGCAAAGCCAGAAGTATATTCGTGATAGGCATTAGATAGGTACTCTACTTCGTTTTTCACATTGGGATCATAGCGGAAAAAGTCTTGCTCCGGAATATGGAAGGTACTTTTCTTCGGATGCAGTTGCATACTCATTTGAACTGCCATCTGCGCTGTAACTTCCCGGAATTCTTCTTTCAGTTTGTGTTGGTTATTGATAACAAATGCATAGAATTCAGCTGTTTCCAGTGCGATCAGCTTCCGGCTGGAGTTGCCGCCCTTACGGAAAAGACGCTCCAGAATAGTTTTGACCTTATTCTGTGCCATACCGATAGAGCTCTTGATAGCGTCAATACTGTGCATAAGCTGCATACCATGCTTATGCGTATCAACGCGTTTATGGGTCGTAATGTAACTATGGCTCTCCGTCAGAGCAGAGGTACGCACAAACTCACCCTGCAAAGCCTGCCCATGGATCTCCGCACCGAAGATGTATCCGGCGTCTGCCAGCAGCCTCTGATTCTGTTTCTTATCACTACCCAGATGGTACTTGTCAACCAGAGCCTCATGAATTTTAAACAGCACTTCGCGCTCGCCCAGACCGTCGAAGTCCATATCCCGGATTTCCTTCTCAAGCGTAAATGTTTTGCACTTGTCCTTCAGGAACAAACGGCGAGTTTCATAAGCCTTATCCATGCTGGATAGCAGACCTGCCTTGTACTTCTCGTCAAAGGTGTACACATAGCAGAAATCCAGCAAATCATCTTCGTAGTGTCTGGCTTCTGGCATACGGCGAATTCGGCCAATTGTCTGAATCTCAAATCCCTCGCTCATACCCTCACGCAGTTTTACCAAGATTTTGGCACGGGGACAATCCCAGCCGGTACTGATAGCCTGCTTCATCAATAGGAACACTGGCGTGGCATTGTTCTCGGTCAGGTTATCTGACAGATCCCGTTTGTCCTCACTCATCCAGATGCTGACCATGCCGTTGTCATAGGTGTAGCCCATGCTTTCCAGTTTAGCTTCTACCGCACGGATGGTTTCTGGCTGGCCATTTGGAAACTGAATTAATACCAAGGGGCGGATTGCCTTTCCCAACTCCTTATATCGGGCAGCAATCGCTTTGCGCTTAGCATCGGCAAGATCCAGAAGGCACTCATAATCATTGCTAATCTCCATGCCATCCACCAATCCCTCATTTACATAGAGGGCTTTGGTAATCAGGCCGGCATTGATAACATCTACTTCGTCAATTTCCAAATACTCATACCGCTTATTCTCCACTGCGGTGGCGCTAACACGGATAATGTTTTTTGCGGAGAATGCATCAATAATGGATTTCGCCTTTGCGGTATTATTGGAATGTTCCTCGTCGATGATGACGATGAATTCCGTTCCCGCTCGATGTGCTTCCGCAATGCGGTCGAAGAGGTTCTTTCGCTCACTGTCCCGGATGGCCGTGTTTCCTTTCTTGGTCACCAGCTCCCAGTTGATAAAAGTAGTGCTTTCAGCATCAAAACCGTTCTGTAGGGCATCAAACAGGTTTTGTGTATAACGGTGAGGCGCAAACTTTTGCATCTTCTGGCGGCTTTGTTCTTCCAGATCACCCTTGCCGGGACATAACCAGATGAAGGCGGTATTACTGATTATCTTTGTCAGGTATTCTTCGATGAAGTCAATCAGGATGATGGTCTTACCAGAGCCAGTGGGAGACTTGACAATAACCGTTTGCTTGGAACGGCTGTCTGTTGCTATATCCAGAAGATTGATAACTGCCCTTTCCTGAAAGTCAAACAGATTGATGTTGATGCCGCTTACCATGTTTCACCCACCTCCTTCAGTTCAAAGTTGAAGTAGTAATCAGGTATAGTATGGATTTCCACACCTGCAAATAGTGCGTTTTGTTCCGTGGTAAATAGAACTTCCTTGGATGCATAGATGGCTTTCACATTCTCGTACTCGCCCCAATGCTCCTGCAATTCGTCGGCTTCCTCGTCGCTCAAAATCATCAGATACTGGCTGCCGTCGATTTTGACACCATGTTCTAACTGGATCATTTCTCGGGTGTGTTCCAAAAGATGATCGACAATGTATTCGGCGTCCTTGGAAATAAAATCAGTTCGATAGAATAAAAGGTTTGCCGCGACACCTCCTACTCTAACCTGTTCTCCAAGGCCATAAAGATAGGCTCGACCATTCTTTATTTCAGTAGAAAATTTGCAGAACTCTTGTTCGCAATCTTTTTTTACACTGACTATCTCATCATAAAGTGTCGTTGTTTTTAGGTCAGAAAGGGTGATTTTCTTGTCTAATAGTAGGGTGCGTATTTGGTTGTCATATGTATATGTCGTGCCATTAGCTCGGTTGCCCGTAATGACGGTTTTCACCCGAGGATATGTAATAGCATCACAAATGCTATTCTCATTATTTGTGCAAAGGATAAACCGCCGACTTCCATTATCCTCGTGATTCAGTTCCAGGACCGCCTGTGCAGTGGTTCCTGAGCCTGCAAAGAAATCCAAAACAAGGCTATTGGATTTGGATGTTCTGTACAGGATTTCCTTGATTAATGCAATTGGCTTTGGAAAGGGAAAATCCACTTTGCATCCAAATACTGCTTTGATATCTTTTGAGCCAGCAGATGTTAAAAACTTAGTATCCGTCCAAATAGTAGGCACACTACTTGCAGCTGTCTTAAAACCAACTACTTCAAGGGTCGGAATGGTTTTATCCGGCTGATAAGTTTCCAGTTCCCCCTCCTCAATTTGCTCGATAATACCCCCTGACAAATATTGAATTGTATATTTGTTTTTTCCCTTCTTATTCGGAACAACTTTTATATACCCTAAATCCCAGTTTTGTTTTAGCTTTTCGGGAATTAGTCGCCAAACGCAAGCATCCCCTCGCTGTGTAATAGGCCAAATTGCCACAGTACCATCAGGCGCTTCATTATAGTCAAACTGAAAATCCGATTTATCACCCGTATAGCTACCATCATCTATACGTTCCTGCAAGGTTTTCCCGCACCCAGCAATCCTTCCGTCGGAATCTACAAATATGGGATATACTTGGTTGGGCCGCTGCGTCTGGTTAAATCCTGAAAGGTTCATACCGTGATAAGGGTTGGCATATTCCTTTTTTTCGGATTCAAGTTCGATCGGTTCGAATTCAGGAGGTGTAACAAATACGATGTATTCTTGCACATAAGTAAAACCATTTTGAACTGCGTTGCCGCTCGATGTTTGAACCGTCACACAAACAACATTTTTCGTTGAGAACATCTCCTGGCATAGCATCATCAAATTGTTAACTTCATGGTATCCAATGCTGATCGCCATAATACCGTTTTTGCTCAAGAGATCTCCTGCTATCCTCAACCGTTCTGCCATAAAGGAAATCCATTTACTATGCTGAAATCCGTCGGAACTATCAATCCGCTTATCGTCATAAATGAAATCCTTATTTTTGGTGTTGTATGGAGGATCAATATATATAACATCGATTTTACCGCGATGCGTTTTGGTAAGCAGATGAAGTGCGTGAAGATTGTCCCCCTCCAAAATGAAATTATATCTCTGACCAGGGGCCGCAGTAATTTCACGCTCAGGCACCTCCGTGAACACAGGTATATTATCCCGCATCATGACATCAACAGCTTCTTCGTGCTGCTCCCACACAAGGCCGTACTTCTTAGAAGTCAATTCGCTTTCAATTTCACCCAGGGCGATGAGCATATCGTCATCGTCCCGGTGTTCGTCCTTTATCTTTTGCAAGAACGCCAACATCCGCTCCCGCTTTGACTGTGAAAGGTTAGGCATTCTCTGTCCCTCCAGCTTTTTTATAGATGATTTTCATCTCATACAGTTTACTAACCAATTCTGTGATATTAGAAACCTTAACCTTTGATGGGTCATAACCTACTCCCAGAACATAGTCTTTCGATCTGCTATCGCCATAATTGTAAATACTAAAGTGCAATCCAAGTTTTTCACTATCAAAGCTTCCAACACGGGATTTCGAAAGAGAAAACAACGCAGGAGCTTCTAACAATAATGCAGCACAGTCTTCATCGGTCGTTACATATTCAAAAATATCCTTTACTCGCAACTGTACCCATGTTGCAAGATTGTCGAAACAATTTCGTGTAAGTTCTAAGTACAATTCAAAAGATTTCTCAAAATTATACGGAGAAATACTTACAGATACTGTGCCAGAATCATCGCCTTTTTCAGAGCGTGAATAAACAAATTTAATGCCGTGGACTGCAAGACTACTCCCCTTATCGTATCCATATCCATGCGGCTTAGATAAAGAGTACGCAATTCTGTGTTCATCTAAGTATGCCATTAATCGGTCGAACAGTTCTTTTGTATTTCGGGTTTTCTTATCTCCGGGATTTTCCTTTTCGTAATATACACCACTTAGTTCGTATTTAACAGATCGAATGATTTCATCGAATTGGGTGCTGTGTTTAGTAGCAGAGGACGTGAGAGCAATGATTTCATCATAATCATCATCTGTAAACTGTGCAGAAAAGCTGTAGTTAAATTCCCGATTAATAATGGTAAGGAAATTATTGAGACTATCTGCGGAGATAATGTTGAAACCTTGAAGCAGATTAAGGGGAGCCTTCAAATCTCCAACACTAACGCCAATCCCGACAGGAATGACATGGACCCCCTTTGAATAGGCATAGCCGGCTTCAAAGTAAATCCAGCCGGTAGAGATGGATTTTTCTGTCACAAAGACAAACATCACCTTTGCTTCCTTTAAGCCTTCCTCTACCTTGTGAATCCAGTTAGTTCCAAACGGGATGCTTTCTCCATCACTGGACTGGAAAATCTCAAGAGTACCGCTTGTGTATTGCATTACCTTATTTTTGATTGCTAATATCATGTCTTTATCCTTAGAGGAATGGCTGAAAAACAATGTGGGTTTACTCATAGGGCGATCTCCCTTCTATTTCTTTAGTGTTATTCCGCAATGCGGTACTTCTGCTGCTTACCGGAGCCTTCTTTGATCAAGAGGCCTTTTTCGACCATATCCCGTAGAATTAGGATAGCGGTTGCCTGAGATACTTTCAACTCGGCTTCCACATCTTTGCGAACGATGTATCCTTGCTTTTCAGCCAGTCGGAGCAGTATTTCCTGCCGTTCTGCTTTATCAGTAACCTTCGAAGGTGCTGTGGTTGTTACATCTTTGCGCTCTCCTACATAGTTGATGTTGGGGAGTGTGATCTTAAAGGCGTTATCTGTGACCTCAAACTGCGGCTTTACTGCACACTCTGCGTAACTCTCATTGATTTTTAGAATACCTGTACCGTAAGCCTCAATCAACTTCAGACGGTAGAATACATTAGCCAAATTCTGATTGCGGAGTGCAGATACACCCAGCATGATATCATCAAAGGTCAGGCCGCGAACCAGACCGCCAATGGTCACAAACTCAATGCGGTCATCAAAGATACTGATCAGTGTAGAGCCGCTGAAGCTATAGTCGCGGTGGGTAATGGCATTGAGCAGTGCTTCACGCAACGCTTCGCTGGGATAATCCCGCTTGTCGATGCGATTCAGCCCTTCAAACTCTGCACGGGTATGGTTGAACTGATCAATATAGGAATAGGCATCTTCTAACTGCGTGAGCAAAGAACCGCTTAATTCCTTGCGGTCACGAAATACGCTTTTCTTGCTTCCATCAAATACGGCCAGTTTAATGGTATGGATGCACTGGTCAGACAACAACATGCCAAGATTGGTATAAGTTCCATCCGAGCCAATAATGTTTAATGTGCGCTTTTGCTGATCTCCGAAAGGTAGATTATGCTTAGCAAAATAGTTTTCCGCTTTCACAAAAGTCAGTTGTTGATTAATGGAGCGAGCGTCTTCATAACGGTCGCCACTGGTTTCCTTGATCATATTTAGTATAGCAGTTTCCGAAGCCGGAACGGAGGAGGTATTCTGTCGTACATACACCCCCTCAGGACGGATACCCTTTCCGGCGAGATAATAAGGGCGGGCAGTACCTCTCTGTACCGTCAAAACTACAACAGGCATTCCTTCAATATCTTCAACACCACACTCGGTAAACATAGTGACATCTGGACGAATGGAATCTCGAATCATGTTAGTAATGCGAAGTATGGTTGCGTCTGTGTTTTCTACACCATAAACACTTCCGTCATCGCTCATGCCAATATAAATTTTCCCACCCTCTGTGTTTGCAAAGGCAACTACTGTGTATTTGATATCATCAATGTACTCACGCTTAAATTCGGTAGTTTTATTCTCAATCATAAAAACGACCTCCGTTCTAACAACCACTTCTAATAATTATTATAACAATTATTAGAAACAAATCAAGAGTGAAAAGAATTTATGTTTGGAAGCAGTTGTCGATTATCATACATGGAGCAAAAAACTGTAATATGGGACACAAATAAAAATAACCGCAAGCCATCAAAACGATAACTTGCGGTTATTTCGCTTATTCCGTACCGGTAGTGCCCCTGGGGGTTCAGTTTATTTCCCTATAAGATAGAGCCCTGCGGCAGGCGCATTTTGCTCTGCTGGGTCAGAATTCAAAGAAATAGCTGTCCATTGTCTGCTGACTGTTCAGGATGGAGTCGCTGTTGAGCCGCCGCTGCTTCAGCGTCTTGTCGCTCTCCAGCAGGGCGCAGTAGAGCACGTCTGTGACATAGAGGAACATCAGGTTGTTGGAGACGGAGACGGAGTTCTGCGTCGTGATCCGGTCGCTGATGATGAACTTGAAGTCCACCAGGGTGCTGAGCTTGGGGGAGTCGTAGCTGGTGATGGAGAGGATGGTGGCGCCGCGCTCCCGGCAGATTGTGATGGCCTGGTAGAGCTCGCGCATAAGGAGCGTAGGGGCGATAACGATGACCAGATCTCCCTTGCTGACACAGCCGGAGTAAACCCTGATGTTGGCCGGCTCAGAGACGGCCTTGGCATAGAGCCCCACCATGCTGAGCTTGAATTCCAGTTCGCGGGCCACAAAACCGGTGTAGGAGAGAGAGAAGATAAAGATGTGCGGGGCATTGCGCATTGCGTCCGCGGCATGGAGAACCTGCTCCTCGTCCAGCATGGCGGTGGTGTTGACCAGCATGTGTTGGTAATCCTTGCTGACAGCGGCGACAAGACCGGTCTGAGTTTCTGCCCCGGATTCCTGCATGGCATGGTAAAAATTGTCCTGGGCCAGGGCGACTTTGAAGCTGTTGAAGCCCTTGAAGCCGATTTTTTTGCAGAAACGGTTGATACTGGCTTCTGAGGTGTTGGTGTTTTTTGCAATGGCCGTAATGGTGCTGGTTACAACGCTGTCGGCATTGTGAATGACATACTGTGCAATCTCATTTTCACTGACAGTCAGACTCTGCTGCATAGATATAATTTTTGCAATAACGGCGGAGACCACAAATATCCTCCTTTTCTTGGCATTTGTCCAAAAAAATGTATGTTTTAAAGCAGAAAACAAACTACTGGTGAACTTCTGAACCAAGAATTTTAATCAATTAAATATATCATAAAAATTGGAAGAAATCAAATAATGTCCCCAAGTCTGAAAGAAATCTGTCAAAGTACACAAATCAGAAAACATCAAATTGTATAAAAATAATTTTCAATTATATTGACAGTTTTGGAAAACGAATATATAATACAACCAAAATAAATGAGAAAAATAAAAAAACTACTGTGCAAAAAGTGGTTAAAAAAGAAAATATCAGTCGAATAAAATGAAAATAGTGAAAATATAACCGCAAAAAGAGCAAAAGAAGTGAAAGGAGATGGAAAGGATGGAACAAACGCTTTACACAAAAAAATTTGATGTACTGGTTGTGGGCGGCGGAGTTTCAGGGTGTGCGGCGGCTCTGGCGGCGGCACGAAACGGCGCGGATGTCCTTGTGCTGGAGCAGAACGGATATCTGGGCGGAACGCTGACAGGGTGCGGCGTGGGGCCCATGATGACGTTCCACGCGGGAGAAAAGCAGGTGATCCTGGGCATCATGGAGGAGCTGGTGCAGGAGCTGGTGCGCCGGGGTCAGTCTCCCGGACATGTTCCCGACACCAAACAATTTACCAGCACCATCACCCCTTTTGACGCGGAGGGCCTCAAGCTCCTTCTGGATGAGAAGCTCGCCGAGGCGGGGTGCACGGTGCTCTTCCACACCTTTGTGGGAGCGGTGCAGACCGAGCAGGGGAGAATCACCGGCCTGACTGTGTGCAATAAGGATGGGCTGAACACCCTGTCCGCAAAGGTGTACATAGACGCCACCGGCGACGGCGATGTGGCGGCCTGGGCGGGTGCGCCCATGACCAAGGGCCGCCCGGAGGACGGGGCCGCACAGCCCATGACTATGACGGTGAAGTACTGCGGCGTGGACACGGAAAAGCTCAAGGGGTATGTGATTGCAAACCCGGAGCGGTTCCCCAAGCTCTCGCCCCACATGGAGATTTTCCGCCAGCCTGTCCCGGTGGACCTGGAGGGATTTGACGATGAGTTCTCCGGCGCCAAGGCGGCCGGGGAGCTGTCCATCCGGCGGGAGAACGTGCTCATGTTCGCCACGGGGCGTCCCGGCGAGTATATTATGAATACCACCCGAATTGTGGACCACGACGCCACGGACGCGGCAAGCCTGAGTGAGGCCGAGCAGATTGGCCGGCGCCAGTGCGCGGAGCTGGACCGGTTCCTGCGGGCGCGGGTGCCCGGCTTTGAGCACGCCATGCTGGAATTCACCGGTCCGACGGTGGGCGTCAGAGGCTCGCGGCAGCTGGTCGGCTGCCACACGCTGACGGCGGAGGACATTCTCTCCTGCCGGGCGTTTGAAGACCGCATTGCCCATTCGGCTTATCCGATTGATATTCATAATCCGAAGGGGGAGGGGACGGACAGCACCTTCATGACCCGGAAGGGAACCTACTACTCCATCCCGTACTCCATTATGATTTGTCCGCAGCTGGACAATCTGATTGTCACCGGTCGCTGTGTCTCCGCCACGTTTGAGGCGCAGGCGGCCATCCGCACCACGCCCACTGTGGGCGCGATGGGACAGGCCGCGGGGGTGGCCGCCGCAATGGCGGCAGCCGCGGAAGGAAATACCAGGGAGGTGAACGTTCAGGCCCTTCAGCGCACGCTGGTGGATCAGGGCGCCTATCTGGAGCTCTGACCCCGGTGCGAAGAAGATTTTCTGCACAGAGGATAAGGTGTTAAAAAAGAGCTATTAGGAGGAAAAATCATGGAAATTGTACAGGCAATCGGAATCTTTGCGATTTTCGCAGTGTGCGTCGTCCTGATGATGATGCGCAAGCTCCCCACGATTCTGGCCCTTCCCATCATGGCGGTGGGCATTGCCCTGGTGGCCGGAATCCCCTTCATCTCTGCTGACGCGGAGACCTTTACCGTGGCCAAGGACGTGCTGGAAGCCGGCTCCATGCGCATGAGCACTGCTATTGCCGGCCTGTTCTTCGGCGGCATCTTCGGCAAGGTGCTGACCAAGGTGGGCGTGACCCGCACCATTATCCGCAAGGCCGCTGAGCTGGCCGGGGACAAGCCCCTGCCCATCGCGCTGGCCTTCCTGGTGGTGTGCTCCCTGATCTTCGCCGCCTCCAACGGCCTGGGCATGGTCATTCTGGTGGGCACCATCATCATCCCCATCATGATCTCCGCCGGCGTGAGCCCCATGGTGGCCGGCGCGGTGCTCCTCTTCTCCAACGGCATCGGCGTTACCTTCAGCGTGGGTACTCTGGGCGTGTACATCGACACCCTGGGCCTGCCTCTGGAGACCGTCACAGCCTACTCCTGGATGTGCGCCATTCCGCTGATTATCATTGCGGTTGCATGGATTGTGTTCTATATCAAGCGCGGCGGCAAGACCCGCAAGGCCTGGGCCATGCCTGCCTCCGAGCCTGCCACTGAGAAGAATGTCCGCGCCATCGCCCTCATCAGCCCCATTGTCCCCGTTGTGCTGGTGTTTGCTTTCAGCATGCCTCTGGTTCCCTCCATTGTCATCGGCATTGTGGTGACCCTGATTCTGGCCAGCCCCAAAAACGCCGTGCAGGTTGTCACCGGCTCCGTTGTTGAGGGCCTTCAGGATACCGCCGGCGCCGCCGCGCTGATGATCGGCATCGGCATGACCCTCAACGCCGTTATGGCGCCCCAGGTGGCCGAGGTTCTCTCCCCTGTCATCTCCGCCGTCATCCCCACCAGCCAGGTGATGTTCGTCCTCATCTTCGGCCTGCTGAGCGTGCTGGCCATCTACCGCGGCCCCCTCAACGTCTGGGGCCTGGGCAGCGGCATTGTGGCGCTGCTTGCCGCCTCCGGCATGAACCCTGTCGCCGCCATGGTGGCCCTGCGCCTCGACTCCAACATTCAGGCCGTCTGCGACCCCACCAACTCCCACAACGTCTGGGTGTCCGACTTCACCAAGATCGACGTCAACGAGTACCTGAAGAAGACCATCCTGTGGATCATGGTCTCCACCTTTGTGGGCCTGATCGTGGCCAGCTTCTTCGTGGCAATCTAAATTATCCGCACTTCGTCTGCCCGGCCGCCGGAATGGATGGCCGGGCAGACGAAACAGTATTCCCCGCAAGATTTTGGAGGTAAACCATGAGTAAGAAAGTACGGATTGGCATTGATGTGGGCGGCACCTTCACGGATGCCGTTGTGATTGACGCCAATACCTATGAGGTAATTGCAAAGCGAAAAATTCCTACCACCCACAAGGAGGGCGTGGCCCACGGCGTGGTGAACATCATCTCCACGCTGATGGAGGAGAACCACATCGCGCCCGAGGACGTGGTATTCATCGCCCACGGCACCACCCAGGCCACCAACGCCCTGCTGGAGGGCGACGTGGCCAGCGTGGGCATTGTGGGCATGGCCACCGGCATTGACGCCAGAGGCGCCAAGGGCGAGACCAATGTGGGAGACATTGAGCTGGCCCCCCACAAATACCTCAAGAGCTACCACACCTTCCTGGACAGCAAGGGCCTGACCGACGAGAGCATCCGGGGGGCCATTAAAACGCTGAAGGACCAGGGCGCCCAGGTGATTGTGGCCAGCGAGGCCTTCAGTGTGGACGACCCGGCCAACGAGCAGCGGGTCATCCGGAACGCGGAGGGAATGGGGCTCTACTGCACCGGCGGACATGAGATCAGCCAGCTCTACGGCCTGAAGATGCGCACCCGCACCGCTGTGGTCAACGCAAGCCTGATCCCCAAGATGATGGAGACCGCCAATATGACGGAGCAGGCCGTCCGGGACACTAAGATCAAGTCGGATCTGATGATCATGCGCTGCGACGGCGGCGTTATGAGCATCGACGAGGTGCGCAAGCGCCCCATCCTCACCATGCTCTCCGGCCTGGCGGCCGGCGTGGCCGGCGCGCTGATGTATGAAAAGGTCTCCGACGGCATCTTCTTCGAAGCCGGCGGAACCAGCGTGGACATCAGCGTCATCAAAAACGGCAAGGTTATGATCAAGTACGCACAGGTGGGCGGCCACAAGACCTACCTCCAGAGCCTGGACGTGCGCACCCTGGGCGTTGCCGGCGGTAGCATGATCCGGGTGCGGGATGGAAAGATTGCGGACGTGGGCCCCAGAAGCGCCCACATCGCCGGCAAGGAGTACGAGTGCTTTGCGCCGGCCGGAAGCATCACCTCCGCCAAGGTGCAGCTGGTCAGCCCCCGCAGCGACGACCCCTGTGAGTACGTCACGGTCCTGGCTCAGGATGGAAAGGAATACTCCCTCACACTGGCCGGCGCGGCCAACCTGCTGGGGTATGTGCCCGATCAGGACTACGCCCGGGGCGTGGACGAGTCCAACGCCCCCGCCTGGGAGGCGCTGGGGCAGTACCTGGGCATCACCGGCAAGGAGGCCGCCCGCCGGGTTATGGACCTGGCCATGGAGAAGCTCTCCGTGGTGGTGGAGGATCTCATCAGCGAGTACGAGCTGGACCGGAACTTTATCAGCCTGGTGGGCGGCGGCGGCAGCGGCGCGGTTATCGTCAACGCACTGGCCGAAAAGATGAAGGTCAAGTGCCAGATGGCCAAGAACGCGCCCTATATCTCCACCATCGGCGTGGCCCTGGCCATGGTGCGGGAGCAGCTGGAGCGCACCATCGCCAACCCGACGGACGAGGACATCAAGCGCATCCGCGCCGACGTGATTGAGAAGATTGTCCGCTCCGGCGCCAAGGAGGACACCGTGGACGTGTCCATCGAAATTGACGCCCAGAAGAACATCCTGCGCGCCATTGCCACCGGCGCCACGGAGCTGCGGCAGAAAAATCTGGGCGCGGCGGATCTGACCCGGGAGGAGATGGGGAAGATCGCCGCGGATTCCCTGGGGGCCAAGGCGGAGCAGACCCAGTACATCTGCGGCACCGGCCGCTGGAACCTGTTTGAGGGCCAGCTGAGCAAAAAAATGCTGGGCGGCCTCATCAAGCTCAAGCGCCGCGGCGTGGCCGTGGTGGACCGGGAGGGCGTTGTGCGTCTGCGCAAGGAGCAGGCGTCCTACGTCATCTTCCCCAAGGGAAAGCAGAAGGAGATTTTCAACCATTTCCTGGACGACAACACCACTTACTCCGATGCAAACGCCACTATCCCCAAGGTATTTGTGTTCTACAAGGAGAAAATGCTGGATCTGACCGGCATGCAGACGGCGGATCAGCTCTACTCCATTCTGGATGTGGAGACCGAAATGATGGAGCCCGGGGAAGAGATTCTGGCGGTAGCCTATAAATAAGCAGGGAGGCAGGCAGATGGACGATCGGATCCTGGCAATGTGCGAGCTCTCCAACGATCTTCTCTTTCAGAAGATACCGCCGGAACGGATGGCCTATTACGTCGACGGGGCGCTGGAGGCCGGCCGGGCGGCGGCCGGGCAGTTCCGCGGGACGGATATCAGGACCCTCTATCAAAACAGCGGCATCCAAATCCACCGCGGCGGGACGGGAAAGAAGGGGTACGGCGTTGTCCTCCGGGGGCAGGCCACCATGAGCCCCACGGAGTGCAGCGTGGAGGTCTACCCCGACTCCATCGACGAGCTGGCCCGCCACAGCACCTGGGAGGGCCGCCGCCTCACCGGCGAGGAGGCCATGGACGTGCATCTGTCCCACGAGTTCTTCCACATCTGGGAGTATCAGCAGCACCGCTCCATTGTGGAGGAGCTGGACCCGGTGGTCAGCTTCACCTTTCTGGGGCTGAAGCGCCGCTCCCGCATCAACCGGTGCGGAGAGATTGCGGCCCACGCCTTTGCAAAGGAACTGTTGTCGCTGCCCTGCCTGCCCAATTTATACGATTATCTCTACCTGATCGATACGGAAAAAATGAAGCGCAGCGACTTTGAGGAGCTTTGCAGCCGGATGGAACGGCTGCTCCTCGGTCAGAGCGCGCAATATGCGGTAAAAGGAGGAGCCAAATGAAAAAAAGAGCGTGTTCTTTGATTCTGGCACTGGCTATGATTCTGAGCCTTTTCCCGATTTATGCCATGGCAGAGGACAGGAGCAGTTGGGATCTGCTCGACGCAGGCGCCACAACCGCCAGCCCATTTTCAACCAGTATTGGAGCGATTGGCGGGACTGTCGAGCAGAAGGATGGTTATGTGAACATACTGAAGGGGAACGACAAGTCCACCTCAAATGGTTCCTATACCTACCTGACGGCGGCTGTTGATATGCCGGAGACGGCGTTTACGCTGGAGGCGGCCATCCGTCTGGCCGGCGATGTAACAGGGGACCGCAGCAACGGCTTTTCTGTCCGAGTGGGCGGGTATCTCTACCATGCGTTCCTGAAATACGGGACGGCCGAACAGGGCGGCGGAATCTCCATCTACCCTGACTATAGAGAACTGGTGCCGGTGGATACCACGGTTTGGCACTACTATGCCATTGTGGCGAACCCGGAGACAAAGAGCTACGCGCTGTATGTGGACGGCGAGCAGGTGGCGGAGCACACCACGACGTGGACCATGAATGGGAGCGACCTTATTCGGTTCGGCGCCGACACGGAGGGCTACGCCAATATGGATGTCGAGACGGTCAGAGCGGGCAGCGGCGATCTCAGCAGCCTGCTTACCGCCTATGAAGGTGGGCAGGAGCAGAAGCCCAGCCTTACCTCTGTCCAGCTGTCCCAGTATGAGCAGGCGGAAAAGCAGGCTCAGACTGTCACAGTTACGGTCACGGGTGAAAATCTGAAGAATGATACGCAGATCACTGCGGCGTTGGTAAACGCCGATGGAACAGCCGAAGAGGATGTGACGGTCTCCGGCGTGTTTCAGGATAACCGGGCTGAACTCAGCCTGTCGATCCCTGACACGATAACAACAGGCACCTACTATGTGGAGGCCCGGATAGAGGGCAGCACGCTGCGTTCCCAGGCTTACACAGTAAAGGCAGACCGGGCCGACCCGCAGCTGCCCGCCTTTGCCGCAGCGGGATATACCATTGAAATGGAAAACTACCGGTACAACCCGACTGAGGAGTTCAACTTCCCCACCATTGTGGACACAAAGGAACATCCGGTGGACAATGAGCTGGGCGATTACCGCTACTACCTGTTTTATGCCCCCCATGATGCTCCGGCAGGGAACTGCGTAGCAGCGTCCAACTCTCTGGACGGCCCCTGGGTGGAGTATGAGGGGAATCCGGTAGTATCCAATAAATGGGATTCTTATTATGATGTCTCCCATGTATCCTCCCCCCATGTCATGTGGATTGACGAGCAGGACTGCTATGTCATGTATTACCATGGGCCCAATAATATTACGCGCTATGCGACCTCTTCGGATCTCCTGAACTGGACCTATGGCGGTGTGTGTATGGAGGCCGACGATTTTTCCACGGAACAGGAGGCCTATCAGCAGGCCAGCTATGCCCGCGTCTTTGAATATGAGGTGCCCGGGCTGAACAACAAGTATATTATGCTGATGATGGTCACCCACAATGGGGCAAATAACAGCTATAACAGCCACATCGGCTGGGCGTATTCCAGCGACGGAATCAGCTGGACTGCGGTGAAGGAACCTCTTGTGGATCCCGACATTAACGCGGAGCTCTATGGTCCCAATCTGTCCGGCCCATGGTTTATGCCCTGGCAAGTGGACGGTGAGACCAGGTATTTCGTCATCTGTCATGCCTCTGACGGCAATATGTATGCCTTTGAGGTAGGAGAGAAGCTGGACGAGTGTATAGAGTGGGGCCTGTTCTATGACTCTCAGGGCATAAGGAATACGGATGACCTTAATCCCGAGACCTATCCTGACTATGGCCGCGCTGGCGCGCCCTGCTTTATCCAGGATGACAATGGGAACTGGCATATGTTTTACGAGGGCGGCAAGCGCCTCCATGCCAATATTGTCCACGCCGTAGAGGTAAAGAAAGGCGAGGAGGGGCAGCTGGCCCGGGCCAGCCTGGAACTGGACGGCGCAGTTCTCCAGACCGGAGATAAGGCAGAGCCCGTGCTGCGCATTTTTGACAAAGGCAACAACAAGGTGTCTGCAGACGCGGAAGGCCTGAGCCTGACCTACCATGTCAGTGACAGCCAGGTGCTCTCTTATGAAAACGGTGTACTTACTGCTGTGGGTAAGGGAACTGCCTCTGCCTGGGTAGAGATCTCCAAGTCTGACGGCAGCACTGCTGTCAGCACCAAGGTCAGTGTTACCGTGCAGGAACAGTCCAGCCTGTGGAATCTGTTCAATGCCGGTACAGCACCCTACGGCGACAACTTCAACGTCGTGAATACGCCGGGCGGCGGAGCGGTGATGCAGAAGGCCGGCTATGTCAACATTGAAAAGGGAAATGACAAGAGCAATACAGCCACTGGAGACGCCTATACCTGGCTGACTGCCGCGCCGGCCCTGCCTGCGGATGAGGTGTTCACAGTGGAGGCCACTATCCGGCTCTCCGGCGCGGTGGACGGCGGGCGGACCAACGAATTTGCCGTCCGTATCAATGGGACCGGAAAGTACTATCCAATCTTCCTCAAATACGGGGCGGATGGCGCGGTCACAAATCAGACCAGCTTTGACAGCGCCAAAGCCCTGGACACCACTTCCTGGCATAATTATGCCCTGGTAATTAATCCGACTGCACAGCAGTACGACGTATATGTGGACGGCGAACTGGTGCTGGAGGATGTCTCCGCCCAGAACATGAGCGGCGGCAACCTGATCCGCCTGGGCGCGGACAATAAGGGCCGCTGTGATATGGACGTACTGGCTGTGCGCGTGGGCGAGGGTGACCTGAGCGAATCCCTTACCGGCTATGATGGGCCTGAGTACCCCGAGGCAGGACTGACCTCTGTGACACTCTCGCCTGAGAGCCAGGTGGAGAACACGGAACAGCAGGTGACCGTCACCGTTACCGGAGAGAACCTGGAGGATGACACCGAGGTTACCGTAACGCTGATGACCGCCAGCGGCGCAGCGGTACAGGGAGTAAGTGCCAGCGGCGTGTTTGCGGACAACCAGGCCCAGGTAGAACTGACCATCCCCGACACAGTCCCTGTGGGAAGCTACTATGTGCAGGCCGAGGCCGCGGGCAGCACGGCCCGCTCCGGCGCCTATCAGGTGACCAGCAGCCTGGAGGCCCCTGATTTCCCCGCATTTGCGGCGCTGGGCTATACCATTGAGATGACAGACTATCAGTACAACCCCACCGAGGAGTTCAACTTCCCCACCATTGTGGACACCAAGGATCACCCGGTGAGCAACAGCTTCGGCGACAACGCCTACCGCTATTATCTCTTCTACGCCCCCCACGACGCCCCTGCCGGCAACTGTGTGGCGGTGTCCAATTCCCTGTACGGCCCCTGGATTGAGTATGAGAACAACCCCGTGGTGGGCAACAAGTGGGATCCCTACTACAGCGTCTCCCACGTCTCCTCCCCTCAGGTCATGTGGATTGAGGAGCAGGGCTGCTACGTCATGTACTTCCACGGCGAGAACCCCACCACCCGCTACGCCACCTCCACGGACCTGCTCCACTGGACCTACGGCGGCGAGCTTGTCCATGCCAACGACTTCTCCAAGACCGGCAGCGGCTTCAGCGAGGCCAGCTATGCCCGCGTCTTTGAGCACACCATCCCGGAGCTGGGCAACAAGTACATCATGCTGCTGATGATCACCGGCAGCGGCAACAACATGCACCGCAATATCTACTACGCCTATTCCAACGACGGCATTACCTGGACTCCTGTCCAGGAGCCGCTGCTCAACCCCGACGAGCTGGGCCCCGAGTATAAGAACAACTTCTCCGGCCCCTGGTTTATGGAGTGGGACGGACGGTATTTCGTCATCTGCCACGCCTCCTCCGGCGAGATCTACGCCTTCGAGGTAGGGGAGAGCCTGGACCAGTGCATTGAATGGGGCGAGGTCTACAACTCTCAGGGCGTCCGCAACGTGGACGACGCCAACCCAGACGCCTATCCCGACTACGGCCGGGCCGGCGCGCCCTTCTTCATTCAGGACGACGAGGGCCGCTGGCATATGTACTATGAGGCGGGCAAGCGCCTGAACACCAACATTGTCCACGCCGTGGAGGTGCGGCCCGGCGAGGAGGACCAGCTGGCCCGCGTCGGCGTGACGCTGGACAGCGAAACCCTTACTGTGGGCGCGGCCGCTGAGCCGGAGCTGCGGATTTTCAACAAGGGCAATGAAAAGGTGGCGGCCGATACGGAGGGCCTCACCTGCACCTACCATGTGGGCGGAGCCAATCCGGACTGCGTCACCTATGACAACGGCGTGCTCACCGCCGTGAGCGCGGGCGAGGCCACCATCTGGGTGGAGGTGACCGCGCAGGACGGCTCCAAGGCCGTCAGCGATAAAATCGGGATCACCGTCAAGGAGAAGGAGGCCCTGCCCAAGGAGGTCATCATCACCAACCAGATGACCCCCAACAAGACCGCCCTCAACCTGGAACTGCCCGCCATCTTTAAGGCGGAGGGCGTTCTGGCCAACCCGATTGACAATTACTACCTCTATTTCAGCTACAACGATGAGAGCGGCGGAACCAGAAGCATCGCTCTGGCGACCGCTCCCGCACCCGAGGGCCCCTGGACCGTGTACAACGACGGGACGCCGGTGATGACCGCCCAGTCCCTCGGCGTGAGCAGCAGCGTCAACGCGCCCTGGCCCATCTGGGACGAGGACAACGACCGCATGCTGATGTATTACAGCATGGGCGCTACCGCCATCGGTGTGGCGGAGTCCACTGACGGAATCAACTTCACCAACATTCAGACCGTCTTTGAGGGGTCTGATGCCCCCGCGGGCACCCAGGCCTACCAGCAGAGCGTCTATGCGTACACCGTTGAGGGACAGGACAACAAATATGTGATGTTCTACACCGGCAACGGCTACCGCTCCGGGGACGGCACCTATACCAACGGAAAGCAGATTTTCTACGCCGTGTCCGACGACGGGCTGAACTGGACCGACTCCGGCAAGGTGCTCCAGTATCCCGATTCCGGCGACAAGGGGAACATTGCCTCTCCCCGGCTGATGATCAGAGACGGCGAGCCCTATGTGGTCTACCACAATTCCAACGGCAACCTGGGCTACTCCCTGCTCAGCGATGATTTCTCCACCGCGAGCCGGCAGGGACGGCTCTACGACTCCACAGACGGCGAACCCGATCGGGGCCGCGCCGCCGACGCCTGCTTCCTGCAGGAGGGGGAGAACCTCTACCTCTATTATACGGCCCGCTCCAACAAGGCAAAGAACGAGGAGGACGCCTCCCTGCTCGTCTGCCGGAAGCTGGCCGGCGGCAGCGGCCAGGAGGAGATCCTCTTCCAGGACGATTTCAACGACGGGAACGCCGACGGCTGGGAAGTGGACAGCGGAACCTGGACCGTCACGGACAGCACCTATACCCAGAGCGCCGCTTCCGGCGGTGCGATGACCTTTGCCGGCGACGCCGCCTGGAGCAATTATGAGGTGGAAGTCAAGGTGACGCCCACCGAGACCAGCAAGAGCATTGCCGTGATGGTGAGCGGCCGGGCGGACGGCACCCAGAACCGCTATATCGGCGCTTACAACGGCGGCAAGCTGATGATTGACCGGCGGATCAGCGGCGGCAGCGCCATTCTGGCCCAGAAGGAATACACCATGGAGCTGGGGCAGACCTATACGCTGAAAATGACCTTCTCCGGCGACAACATCGCGCTGTATGTCAACGGCGTAAAGGAGCTGGAAACTGTGGATGACACTCATACCTCTGGCAAAATCGGCCTTGCAACCTACAATACGGCCGCCAGCTTTGACGACGTGATTGTCCGGGCCGTGAATGGAGCGCCCGAGCCCTCCGAGGACCTGACTGTGGAGGACTTCGGCGACCACCAGGTGGTCCAGAGAGACGCGGAGAACAAGAATGCGGTTATCACGGTCAACGGCACTGTGACCGCCGAGGGCGCGGAGAAGGTGGAGGCCCGGGTTATGGCCTATGACGCCGACGACGGCGCCGCCGCCGTGGTGGACTGGACCGAGATGTCCGCCGATCTCTCCGCCGGCACATGGGGCGGCAGTCTGACCGTACCCCAGGGCGGGTGGTACCGCCTGGAGGTCCGGGCCAGCGGCGCTGACGGCCAGGTGCTCGAGCAGACCGCAGGCGCCCACAAGTGGGGCGTTGGCATCAACATCCTGTGCATCGGCCAGTCCAACATGGTGGGCCAGGCCCAGGACAAGCCCCGCACCGAGGCCAACGACCTGGTGGCCAACTACACCCGCTCCGGGCAGTGGACCCACCTGGTGGATCCCTACGACGGCGCCGGCGGCTCCCTTGTCCCCGCGCTGGGCAACAGCCTGGTGGAGAAGCTGGGGATCCCCGTGGGCTTTATCCCCGCGGCCGACTCCGGCTCCGGCCTCCACGCCCCCAACGTGGGCCACGCGGAAACCCGCTACTGGATGTACTACAACGCTGAAAATCCCGGCGACACCACCACGCTGTACGGCAAGGCCCTTACCCGCGCCAAGGCCGCGGGCGGCGTGGAGCTGATGGTGTGGAATCAGGGCGAGACCGACGGACGCCTGATGATCGCCGAGGAGACCTACGAGCAGGACATGAAGACCCTGCTTGCCCGCTTCCGCACGGACCTGGGAGACGAGAGCATTCCCATGTTCCTCTGCCAGATCGGAACCCACGACGAAAACATCTCCAACGACGCGGCCTACACCGCCATCCGCAACGCCCAGCACGATCTGGACGACGGGGAGAACTTCTTCCTGGCCGCCACTGAGATGGAGTTTGCCCGCAAGGACACCGCGCACTACACCCAGCCCGGCCTGGACGAGATCGGCCGCCGGGTGGCCAACAGCATCCTGTACTATTACGGCCAGTCCGACTACTACCGCGGCCCCTATATCACCGGCGCGGAGTATGTGGACGGAGACCGCTCCGTGGTGGACGTGAACATCGCCCACCGGGGCGGCAGCGACATCGTGACCCAGGGCCAGATCACCGGCTTCACCGTCCTGGACGGCATGGACGAGGTGGAGATCACCTCCACCGTGCGGCAGGACAGCGACACCATCCGCCTGACCCTGGCCCAGCCTGTGTCCTCCAGCGGCCGGGTGCGGTATCTCTACGGGCTGAACCCCGAGCACAGCAACATTGCCAAGGACAACACCCCGCTGCAGCTGCCTGTGGAGAACACCACCTCCGACATCCTCATCAGCGGCGACGAGATGCCCAAGTGGGACCTGATGGACCACGCCATGGCGCCCGACTGGACGGCGGACGGCTGGCGCTCCTCCACAAAGACGGGCAGCATCACCCAGCAGGACGAGTATGTCAACATCAGCAAGCCCAATGAGAGCGGCACCGGCAGCCAGAAGCTCTATCACTGGGTGGTATCTCCCACGACCCTGGCCCTGCCCAGAGACGGCTTTACCCTCCAGGTAGAGGCCAGAGTGGCCGGCATGGTGGACGAGCAGGCCAATGAAATTGCCGTACGCATGGGCATGGACGCCAACGACGCCAACGGCAAGATTGCCTCCATCTTCCTGGGCTACGGCGAGGACGGCTTTGTCAGCACCACCACCGCAGGGAACAGCCGCTTCACCATGCCGCTGGACACCACGGTGTGGCACACCTTCAGCATGGTGGTCCGCCTGGACGAGGGCGCGTATGTCTTCGACCTCTATGTGGACAACCAGCTGGCCTTTGAGAACGTGCCCCTCAATACCTACAAGGGCGGCGACCTGATCCGCCTGGGCGCGGACAACGGCGGCCGCTGCAACCTGGACGTGAAGCATGTCCGCCTGGGCACCGGCGAGGTCCTGCCCGACGGCGTATCCCCTGCCCGCGTCACCAAAGTCACCCTCTCGGAAGAGAGCCAGAAGGAGACTGAGAGCAGGCTCCTGGACGTGACCGTCGCCGGAACCGGCTTTGCCGACGGCGAAACGGTAACGCTCACGCTGGTGAACAAGTACTATCAGGCTGTGGAGGACGTAGACGCCGTGGTGGCCAGCTTTACGGACAACACTGCCCGGGCTCAGATTACCATCCCCAGCGGACTGGACGCCACAACCTATTATGTAAAGGCCGAGGCCAACGGCCGGGTGCGCTATTCCGGCGCCTACACTGTGGAGGCCGACCGTGCCGCGCCCGTATTCCCGCAGTTCACCGCTCAGGGCTATACCATTGAGATGGAGGACTACATCTATAACCCCACCCAGGAGTTCAACTTCCCCACCATTGTGGACACCAAGGACCACCCGGTGAGCAACGAGCTGGGCGACTACCGCTATTACCTGTTCTACGCCCCCCACGACGCCCCCGCTGGCAACTGCGTGGCGGCGTCCAACTCCCTGGACGGCCCCTGGGTGGAGTACGAGGGCAACCCGGTGGTGGGCAACACGTGGGATCCCTACTATGATGTCTCCCACGTGTCCTCGCCCTACGTCATGTGGCTGGAGGAGAAGGGCTGCTACATCATGTACTTCCATGGTGAAAATCCCGTCACCCGCTATGCGCTTTCTGACGACCTGATCCACTGGGAGTATGGCGGCGAGTGCCTCAGAGCCACGGATTTCCGCAGCGACGGCGGTGAGGCCAGCTATGCCCGTGTCTTTGAGCACACCATCCCGGAGCTTGGCAACAAGTACATCATGCTGCTGATGATCAGCCCCACCGGCGGCTTCAGCGACAAGAACCGTGACATCTGCTGGGCCTATTCCGACAACGGCACGGACTGGACCGCAGTTCAGGAGCCTCTGCTGGATCCCACCATGAACGACGAGTACCAGGGAAATTTCTCCGGCCCCTGGTTCATGCCCTGGGAGGTGAACGGTGAGGAGCGCTACTTCGTCATCTGCCACGCCTCCTCCGGCAATATGTACGCCTTTGAGGTGGGCGAGAGCCTGAACGAGTGCATTGAGTGGGGCGTGTTCTACGACTCCAACGATTCCACCAACCCCGACGATGCGGAGGATGAGAGCGCCTATCCCGACTACGGCCGCGCCGGAGCGCCCTGCTTCATTCAGGACGACGAGGGCCGCTGGCACATGTTCTACGAGGGCGGCAAGCGGCTCCATGCCAATATCGTCCACGCCACCGCCCCTGCCCCCGCGCCTGAGACGCCCGACATTGTCCAGCCCGGGATCACCACCAAGGTGGAGACTCTGCCGGACGGCAGCAGGCTCGTTACGCAAACGGACCTGGAGAGCGGCGCGATCACGGAGATACTGACCATGCCCAACGGCGTGAAGGCGCGGACCACGGTCACAGAGGCGGGCGAGGCCCAGAGCCGGATTACCATCCCCGACGGGGTGAATGGCGCCGTGGTGGAGCTCCCCGCCGGAAACGGCAACGTGGCAATCCGGGTCAATGAGGACGGCACCGAGACCGTGCTCCCCATCGCCTGCATCGAAAATGGACGCGCCCGCATCTGGCTGGAGGACTCCGCTGTTGTCCGGTTTGAAGCGCGGACGGTCTCCTTCGCTGACATTGCCGACGGGGAGATCCGGGCGGCTGCGGAGCAGCTGGCCGCGCAGGGCATCTTCGCCGGCACCGGCGGCGGGAACTTCACGCCCGGCCTGCCTGTGGACCGCGCCACTCTGGTGACCGTGCTCTACCGGCTGGACGGAATGAAAAAGCCGGAAACGGCCCCCAACTTTGTAGACGTGGCGGCCGGTGTGTGGTATGCTGATGCCGTGGCCTGGTGCCAGGGCGCCGGTGTGACCAACGGCGTCGGCGGCGGGCGCTTTGCGCCTGACGTGCCCCTGACCTGGGAGCAGACGGCCCTTATGCTCTACCGGTACGCCCAGACCTTCGGCGCGGCCAAGCCCGCCGGCGAAGGCATCACCGAGCGCCAGGCGGCCCTTCAGTGGTGCGCCGCAAATGGCGTGGGCGCTGCCGAAAATCCGGGCAGAGCCGTCAATCGCGGTCAGCTCGCCCTGATTGTACAGCACTATATCAAAGCCCTGGTGGGCTGAGTATGAAGTCCCCGGGCCGGGGGGGGGGGGTATGTATTATGAAACGATCGGAGATCAATGCAGTCCTGCGGGACGCCGTGGAGTTTTGCCGGAAGATGAACTTCCAGCTGCCGCCCTGGGCCTACTGGAGCCCGGAGGACTGGGCCAAGGCCGGGCACGAGTGCGACGAGATACGGGACAATATGCTGGGCTGGGACATTACGGACTACGGCCACGGGAAGTTCCGTGAGATCGGCCTGGCGCTCTTCACCATCCGCAACGGAAACCTCCACAACAGCAAGTACAAAAAGCCCTACGCCGAGAAGCTGCTTATCTCCCAGGAGGACCAGCTCTCCCCCAACCACTTCCACTGGAGCAAGATGGAGGACATCATCAACCGGGGCGGCGGCAACCTGATGGTCCAGGTCTGGAATTCCACCGAGGATGAGGAGCTGGCCGATACGCCGGTCACGGTTCACCTGGACGGCGTGGAGAAGACGGTGCCCGCCGCCACGGTGCTCCGCCTGACCCCCGGCATGAGCATCACCCTGCCCCAGCGGCAGTACCACGCATTTTGGGCGGAGCGGGGCCACGGCCCGGTGCTCATCGGCGAGGTGTCCATGACCAACGACGATAACGTGGACAACCGGTTCTATGAGACCCAGGGCCGGTTCCCCACCATCGAGGAGGACGAGGCGCCCCTCTACCTGCTGTGCAACGAGTACCCCGCGGCGAGGGAGAGCTGAGCCATGAAGCATTACGATGTGGCGGTGCTGGGCGAGGCGCTGATTGATTTTACCGAGTACGGAACCGTGGACGGCGGCGGGCGCCTCTTTGAGCAGAACCCGGGCGGCGCGCCCGCCAACGTGGCCTGCGCGGTGAGCCGTCTGGGGGGGCGGGCCGCCTTCCTGGGCAAGGTGGGCGCGGACATGCACGGCCGTTTTCTGCGGGACACCCTGGCGGGGGAGGGGGTGGACGTGTCCGGCATGGTGCTGGACGAGTCCGTCTTTACCACCCTGGCCTTTGTGGCCCTCAGCGGCACGGGGGAGCGGAGCTTCAGCTTTGCCCGCAAGCCGGGGGCGGACACCTGCCTGCGGCGGGAGGAGGTCTGCAAGGATGTGCTGGAAAACTGCGGCATCCTCCACGTGGGCTCCCTCTCCCTGACGGACGAGCCGGCCCGGAGCGCCACGCTCTGGGCGGTGGAGCAGGTCAGGGCCCGGGGCGGGGCCGTGGCCTACGACCCCAACTACCGCGCCTCCCTCTGGCGGGACGAGGAGAGTGCCCGGAAGCAGATGCGCAGCCTGGTGCCCATGGCGGACTACATCAAAATCTCCGACGAGGAGACGGAGCTGCTCACCGGACACAGCAGTCCCAGAGAAGCGGCCCGGGCGCTGCTGGAGCAGGGCGTCTGCTGCGCGGCGGTGACCCTGGGCGAGGAAGGGGCGCTCATCGCCGCCAGGGACGGGATGGCGGTTGTGCCCGGCTGCGCCGCCAAATGGGTGGTGGATACCACCGGCGCGGGGGACGCCTTCTGGGGCGCCTTCCTCACACAGGTGGCCGGCAGCGGGCTGTCCCCCAGAGAGGTGACGCTGGAAAAGGCGGCGGAATTCGCCCGGTTTGCCAATGCCGCCGCCAGCCTGTGCATCGGCCGCCGGGGGGCGATTCCCGCCCTGCCTTCCCTGGCTGAGGTAAAGGAACGGATGGAGAAATAAATCGGGAAAACGGCACAGCGCCGCGGACAACTTGTTGTCCGCGGCGCTGTCTTATATATGCTGTTTCTGCCCGTAGCAGGCGTTGGGGCATGCGGGTGTAAACCACGCCGCCCAGGACGGGAAAGAATTTGCGGAGGGCCGGATGGATGCGGCCCGGGGCGGATCAGAACTGAATTTTTCCATTGCGATTGCCACCGGTCATGCGGAGAGGCGGAACAAAGTATCCTGACACTCTTTTCCGGCGTGCCCAGGGTAACAATGGCGGTCTGGCAGTGGTTTGCTCAGGCGGACTGCACCTCATCCATATAGGCGGCAATCGGGGCCTCCGCCTCGGCGGCTGTGGCTGTTATCTCATTGATATTCTGACAGAGCTGTGATTTTCTTATTTCCGGGGCCCCCGGTTCAATTTGGAATGATACCCTTTTTCGCCGGCAGTGCGCACCTGCCGGCGGCACAGACAGGAAGCTGTTACAGCTGTACCATCTGCTGAATATTAAGGTGCCGGAGCAAGAGATAGTTTACAGCGGATTCGTCATTATAATTCAAAATCATAACTAATTATACAAAGATAAGTTTTATAAAAAATGGAATGAGACACAAATTGCAATTGGCGGATAAAAAGTTGATTAAGTAAAAAATCATGCTATAATAATTGAAAAATAAAAAGCAAAAAAGAATAAAATCAAAATTTGTATTGCTTTTAGAGATACAATCGGTGCACCTGCACCTGAAAAAGTGCAGAGAGAAAGGGCGGCGCTATGGCCTTCAAGTATCTCCAGCCGGCGGCCCGGCTTAGACGAAACTCGCCCGGGGAACCTTTCAGACAAGCTGCCTGCTGAGCGGGAGCTGCCCCGAATTTATTCAGTCAGCCGCCAGACAGTGCGGCAGGCCCTGGACAAACTGTTGGAGCTGGGGCGCATTGAAAAACGGCGGGGCAGCGAATCCAGAGTGCTGAAGCGGATGGAGGGGCGGCTGGTTCGCAAGGAGAGCGGCTGAGCAGGAGAAACAGGGGGAATACCATGAAATACGGAACCATTTCCGGGCTGGATAAGCCTGTGTCCCGGCTGGTGCTGGGCTGCGCGGACCTGAAGGACACCGCGCTGCTGGACGCGGCGCTGGATGCGGGCGTCAATGCCTTTGACACGGCCCATGTATACGGCGGCAGCGAGGCGCTGCTGGGCCGCTGGCTGAAGGGCAGGGATTTGAGCAGGCTGGTGATTGAGACCAAGGGCTGCCATCCCGGCCCCCTGCGGCCCGACCGGGTGACCCCGGCCTGCCTGGTGAAGGATGTGGAGGAATCTCTGCGCCGGCTGGGCGTGGACTGCATCGACCTGTTCCTGCTCCACCGGGACAGCCGCCGGTCGGAGGCGGGGGAGCTTGTGGAGACCCTCAACCATCTGCGGAAGCAGGGCAAGATCCGGGCCTTCGGCGGATCCAACTGGACGGCGGAGCGGATTCGGGAGGCCAACGGCTACGCCGCCGCCCACGGACTGACACCCTTTACGGTCTCCTCGCCTCACTTCGGCCTGGCCTGCCAGGTCCGGGATCCCTGGGGCGGCGGCGCGGGCTGCGTCACCCTGACGGGGGAGGGGCAGGAGCGGGAGCGGGCCTGGTACCGGGAGAGCGGCACGGCGGTGCTGGCCTTCTCCAGCCTGGCCCGGGGGCTGCTGTCGGGCAAAATCTCCGCCGCCGACCCCGGCCGGGCGGACAAGGTGGACGCCGCCGGCCGGCGGGGGTACGACTGCCCGGAGAACTGGGAGCGGCTGCGCCGGGCGGAGGCCCTGGCAGAGGAGAAGGGCTGCACGGTGGCCCAGCTCTCCCTGGCCTGGCTCTTCCACCAGGGCATGAACGCCTACGCTGTCTTCAGCACCGGCAGCCCGGCGCGCATCGCCGCCAACTGCGGCGCGCTGGAGGTGGTCCTCACCCCGGCGGAGTGCCGGTGGCTGAATCTGGAGGAGCATGACCGCGCTGTCTGACAAATATGAGCAAAACGCCTTCCCACCGGGGCGGGAAATATGGTATACTGAGTCGAGAACAAAAAAGGGGGAAACCCAGGATGAAGACCATGGTGATCGGCATCGCCGGCGGCACCGGCTCCGGCAAGACCACCCTGACCCGGCACCTTGTGGAGAGCTTCGGCGGCAATATTTCGGTGGTGTACCACGACAACTACTATAAGGCCCACCCCAATATGACCTACGAGGAGCGGGCGGCCCTGAACTACGACCACCCCGACGCCTTTGACACCGACCTGATGGTGGAGGACCTGCGCACCCTCTGCGCCGGCAAGACCATCCACTGCCCGGTCTACGACTACACCATCCACAACCGCTCCTCCGAGACGGTGGAGGTCAGGCCCACCAAGGTGGTCATTGTGGAGGGCATCCTCATCTTTGAGAACAAGGCGCTGCGGGACCTGATGGACATCAAGATCTTTGTGGATACCGACGCCGACGTGCGCATTCTCCGCCGGATTCTCCGGGACGTGAAGGAGCGGGGTAGAAGCCTGGACAGCGTCATCGACCAGTATCTCACCACCGTCAAGCCCATGCACGAGCAGTTTGTCCAGCCCTCCCGGCAGTACGCCGACATTGTGGTGCTGGACGGCGGCCACAACCTGGTGGCCCTGGAGATGATCACCCAGCGGATTAAAAGCCATGTGGAGGAGCCGTAAGGCTCCGCGGAACAGACAGCCCAGCCGCCCCCGGGGGAGAACGGCCATCCCCCGGGGGCGGCTTGTCCCGTTAAAAGGTTTTTTGACGGGCGGGGGAACTTTTTGCCTTTCCGGTCCGTCAAAGACTGCGGTTTCCCGCAAGGGGCGTGCACGCCCCGGTTGATATTTTATTTGTCAAAGGAGTTTATGCAATATGAATAAGAAGCTTCTCGCCCTGGCCCTCTCCGGGGCCCTGACCCTGTCGCTGCTGACTGCCTGCGGCAGCCCTGACGCCGAGGGCTCCACGCCCCCCGCCAGCACGCCCCCTGCCACCGAGAGCCTGACGCCCTCCCCCTCCCCCTCGCCGGAGGCCACCCCCAGCGAGACCCCTGAGCCCACCGAGAGCCCGGAGCCCAGCGAGACCCCCGAGTCCTCTGAGAGCGTTCAGCCCAGCGAGAGTCAGAAGCCCTCTGAGAGCCCCGCGCCCAGCGAGAGCCAGAAGCCCTCTGAGAGCCCCGCGCCCAGCGAGAGCCAGAAGCCTGCTGAGAGCCCTGCGCCCAGCGAGAGCCAGAAGCCCTCTGAAACGCCCGCGCCCAGCGAGAGCCCCTCCGCCTCCGTGGTCCAGTCCATCTGGAACCAGGTGTCCGGCCTGGAGCGGCCTGAGATGATGGACCTGGACGCCGCCCTGCTCTCCGACCTGTACGGCATCGACCCCGCCGATCTGGTGGAGTTCGTGGCCAAGATGCCCCTGGTAAGCGCCAATATCAACGAGTTCCTCATTGCCCAGTGCGCCCCCGGCCGGGTGGACGCGGTGAAGGCCGCCTGCGAGTCCCGGCTGGCCACCCTGCAGAGCAGCGCAAGCCAGTACCCCGAGACTGCGGAGCTGCTGGAGAACTACAAGCTGGTCACCAGCGGCGATTACATCCTCTTCTGCATTGACGGGAACGCCGACGCCATGGTGGAGGCCTTCAATACCTACGCAAAATGACGGGTGACGGCGGCCCAATCCGGGCAGACTATTGACAAAAAGGCGGGACGGGGTGCGTCTCCGCCTGAGATCCGGCAGGAGGGTTTGGTTTGGTATTTTCCAGTGTTCTGTTTTTGTTCTACTATTTTCCGGTTGTTCTGCTCATCCACTATCTCTCGCCGGTAAAATGGCGCAATGCGGTTTTGCTGGTGTTCAACCTGATTTTTTACGGCTGGGGAGAACCGATTTACATTCTGCTCATGGTGTTTACCATCGTGGTGGACTATGCCGACGGGCTTCTGGTGGGCCGCTTTAAGGCACAGGGACGGGACGGCGCGGCCAGGATAGCAGTGGCGGCAGCCATCGTGATCAATCTGGCCCTGCTGTTCTTCTTCAAGTACTGGGACTTTATCGCGGGCAGCCTGGCGGCTGTGGGGCTGAACTTCATGCCCAAGCTGGGCCTGCGCCTGCCCATCGGAATCTCCTTCTATACGTTCCAGACCATGACGTATCCGGTGGATGTCTACCGGGGAGATGCCAGGCCCCAGCGCAGCCTGGTCCGCTTTGGCACCTTTGTCACCCTCTTCCCTCAGCTCATCGCCGGCCCCATCCTGAAGTACAAGGAGCTGGCCGACCAGGTGGACGAGCGGAGCTGGAGCGTGGAGCAGTTTGCCTCCGGCGTACAGGTCTTTGTTGTGGGCCTTGCCAAAAAGGTATTGCTGGCCAATAACATCGGCATGCTGTGGGAGTCCTATAAGGCCATGGACCCCAGCCAGCTGACTGTGGCCGGGGCCTGGCTGGGTGTGCTGGCCTTTGCGCTCCAGATCTACTTCGACTTCTCCGGCTACTCGGATATGGCGGTGGGCATGGGCCGGATGCTGGGCTTTGAGTTCCTGCGCAACTTTGACTACCCCTACATCTCCAAATCCATCACAGAGTTCTGGCGGCGGTGGCATATTTCCCTTGGCTCCTGGTTCCGGGAATACGTGTATATCCCCATGGGAGGAAACCGGGTGGGCCGCCTCCGGCTGTGCTTCAACCTGATGGTGGTGTGGGGCCTGACGGGCATCTGGCATGGCGCCAGCTGGAACTTCCTCCTCTGGGGACTGTACTTTGGCGTGCTCATCATAGCGGAGAAGCTCTTCCTCCTGAAATGGATCGAGAAGTGGCCCGCCGCATGCCAGCACCTGTACACGCTCTTCCTGGTACTGGTGAGCTGGGCCATTTTCGGCCTGGAGGACTTCGGCCAGATGGTGGGCTATATGCAGGCCATGTTCGGCGGCGCCGCCGGAGGACTGGCGGACGGCACCTTTGGCTATTATCTGCGCTCCTACCTGCCCATGCTGGTCATCGGCGGCGTGGCTTCGGTGCCTCTGGCCCGGAAGCTGTGGGACAGACTCCCCAAAAAGGCGGAAAAGATTGTGCTCCCCGTGCTGCTGCTGGCCGGCCTGGTGCTGTGCACCGCCTATCTGGTGGACTCCACCTATAATCCCTTTATCTACTTCAACTTCTGAGTCAGGAGGACCATGAAATGAGTAAACGGTACTGTATTTTTCTCACCGCGCTGTTCTGCGTATTTCTGGGCGTGCTGACCATGGCGTCCGCGCTGGCGCCCGACCGGGAGACCTCCGAGCTGGAGAACCGTTCCCTTCAGCAGCTGCCAACCCTTACTGCCTCTGATTTCAAGCTGGCCTGGCCGGTGGAGAACAGCGGCAGCTTCTTTAACGGCACCTTCATGAAAGAATTTGAGACCTACTGCAACGACCAGTTTATCCTCCGGGACAGCTGGGTGGCCCTCAAGTCCTCCTCCGAGCGGGCGGTGGGCAAGCAGGAGAACAACGGCGTCTACTTCTGCGATCAGGACACCCTCATCTCCCGCTTTGACCAGCCCGACCAGAAGCGGGTGGACACCAACGTGGGCTACGTGAACCAGTTTGTGGCCAACGCCGGCGTGCCGGTGTACATGTCCCTCATCCCCGGCGCCGCCACCATCTGGGCCGACCGTCTGCCCGAGGGCGCCCCCAACGCCGACCAGAAGGCGATCATTGACGGTATCCAGGCCAGCAGCGACGCCATCTGGTACGACAGCTATCAGCAGCTGTGGGACCATAAGGACGAGGATATCTTCTACCGCACCGACCACCATTGGACCAGCCTGGGCGCCTATTACGGCTATGTCTCTCTTATGAACGCCCTGGGCATGGAGCCGGTGCCCCTGGAAAACTACACCAAGCAGACCGTGTCCGACAGCTTCTACGGCACTGTGTTCTCCAGCTCCGGCGTCCGCTGGGTGGAGCCCGACAGCATCGACATCTATGTCCCCGACCCCGGCGTGGAGGTCACCTCCTGGTTCACCGGCGAGCCTGTGGAGGGCGCTCTGTACAACTGGGACAAGCTGGACATCAAGGACAAGTACACCTTCTTCATGGGCGGCAACCAGTCCCTGGGCGTCATCAAGAACCCCAACGTGGACGGCCCCAAGATCCTCATCCTGCGGGACTCCTACACCGACAGCCTGGTGCCCTTCCTGACAGAGCATTTCTCTGAGATCCACCTCGTCGACCTGCGCTACTACCGCTACTCCATCCCCCAGTATATCAAGGACAACGGCATCGACATGGCGGTGGTGCTGTACAGCGTGTCCAACTTCGTCACCGACACCAACCTGTTCACCCTCCGCCAGCCCTGAGCGACCGGCGTTTGGCAGGCGCTCACAGTTTAAACATCAAAAAAGGACGGACGCACCGCGTCCGTCCTTTCAGCGTGTCGAAAAACCTCCCAGAAGAGGAAGCCTCGCAGAGTTCCGTCATCCGCAGATGACGGAATCAAATGAAAATCCGTCATTTTCGGGGACAT
>CAJFTA010000102.1 GCA_904419835.1 uncultured Pseudoflavonifractor sp.
TTCCCGGCCCGGACCTCTATGTGTACGCCTCTACGGAGGAAATCCTGCGGAAGGCTCTGAACCGCACTTGGCTAAACGGAATGTTTTCCACAGAGGTGGAGGTGGACGGTGGAGAAATCCTGACCATCCGGGCGGATGGAAGCCGCCGGACAGACCGGTTCCGGCAGCAGGAGTCCTGGCCCTTCTATGGTTGGTATTCCCCACCGGTCCGGTACAACGCCCAGTCCCACTATCTCCGGACACTGAAGAACGTGGCTTCCGCCTTCGGGTACAGCCCGGCCCACATTGACGCCATGCTGGAGGAAGGCTGGACCACCGACGAGATTGAGGAGGCTCTCTATGAGACCGAGATGCTCTGACGTCCGGGATGTTTCGCCGTCCAGGCTGCTGGCGGTAATGAGCAGCCGGCAGCCCCATGGCCGCTTTCTGGCCAGGGAGGACACGGGCTGGACTGCTCTGGACAACACCACCGGGGATGCCTGGACGGAGCATTTCCGGCACAGGCGGTCTGCACTCCGATGGCTCTCCCGTTTCCCGGCGTCTCATTGGGGTATACCTCTGTGAGACCAGCAAAAAGCGTCCCGATAGGGTCGGTTCCGGGCATTTGAGACGTTCCATTTGTCCAACCGACCCTATTGGGACAGGGAGGTAATACAATTTGAAGATTGGCTATATCCGGGTTAGCACCCAAGAGCAGAACACGGTCCGTCAGGAGGTTTTGATGGAGACCCTGGGCGTGGAGCAAATCTACATCGATAAAATGAGCGGCAAGAATTCTGAACGTCCTCAGCTGAAAGAGATGATGTCCTATGTCCGCCGGGGTGATACCGTCATCGTGGAATCCATCAGCCGCTTTGCCCGCAACACCCGGGACCTGCTGGAGCTGGTGGAACAGCTGGCCGCAAAGGGAGTGGAGTTCGTGTCCCAGAAGGAGGCCATCGACACCGCCACCCCCACCGGGAAATTTATACTCACTGTGTTTGGCGCTGTTGCCGAGTTGGAGCGGGAGTATATCCTTCAGCGCCAGCGGGAGGGCATCGAGATTGCCAAAGTCCAGGGCAAGTACAGGGGCCGCAAGCCCATCTCCTCCCCGGACTTTGACAGGGTGGCCGCCCAATGGCGGAGGGGAGAACTTACCGCTGTTCAGGCTATGAAGAAGCTCAATATGAGCAAGGCCACGTTTTACCGGAAAGTTCAGTATAGCACTTCCTTCCATCGGGAAAAATAACCCCAAAGGAGGCTTCCCATGACAAAGCAGCTCCACAGTTCAGTCGTCTCCCAGATATGGCTGAATTATTATAACCAAACCCTTTACCGCCGGGGCGTCATCACTGAGGCCGCCTATCGTCAGATGCTCCTCCGCATTCAGAACAATACAAAGGCGTAATGCAAAATCAAACTTTAAATACCCAGCCAAAGGCTGTGCCGCAAAAGCGTAAGTTTCTTATGTATCGCAACACCGCTAATGTAAACGAAGCCCGGAAAGCCTGGCGTAGACAGGTTTTCCGGGTTTCGTCCATGTTGGGGATTGTGCCGCCATTATTGTAAGCGGCCATACGATTGCATGCTATATGCCCAATGTCCGCCTTCGCGGTATTTGCTTAATTTTCTTTCCTCAACAAAACTCGATAGAATCCGATTTGCCGTTGCCGCCGATACCCCACACAGTTCTCGCACATCGGCGTTCATGATATAGTCGTGAGTTTTTAGATACTCCTGAATCTTGTTCCAGCGGAGGGTTGCCTTATCCATCTTTCCATCGCTCATTTCATCACTCGTGCTAATTGCTTCTATGAGTGATGCTTTGATGGCCGAGAGCATGAACTCAATAAATATCGTAGATTCTCCCGTGTCATTGGAAGCGTTAATGGCTGCGTAATACTCCTGCTGCCGGTCGTGAATGATAGACTCCACCGGCAACCAGGCAAACGCCGAATTCCATTTGGAAAGCAGCAGGGTATGCCACAGGCGTCCTACACGTCCATTTCCATCAGCGAAAGGGTGAATCAGTTCCAGCTCATAGTGGAACACACAGCTGCGGATCAGCATGTGTACCTCGCTGGTTTTTACCCAGTCCAGAAGTTCCATCACCAGGTCAGGGACATACTGTGGAAGCGTGCCAAAATGCAGGACATGCCCTTCACTGTCTACCACACCCACAGGACGGCTGCGGAATACGCCGGACTCTTCCACCAACCCCCGTGTCATAATGCCATGAGCAGTCAGAAGATCATCCACGGAATAGGGATCAAGTTCATCTAGTCTCTCATAAATTTCGTAGGCATTCTTGACTTCAGCAATATCCTTGGGTGGAGCCAGAACATGCTTTCCGTTCAGCACAGCAGTTACCTGCTCCAAGGAAAGGGTGTTCTGCTCGATGGCCAGAGAACCATGGATGGTTCTGATCCGATTGCTGCGCCGCAGCATCGGATTGGCAGAAAGAGAAGCTACAGCCGATAATTTCCCCACCAGTTCCGCAATTTCCGCCACATAGTCAATCATTTGATTGGTGATTTCAAAAGGAGGCTTTTGGTTTCTCATGTAACACCTCGCTGGGTTAATCGTTGTTTTTATTATACCGCACATCACTCATTTCATCAATCAAAACGGAATTGCATTTGAGTGATGCTTTCCTTTTCGATATAAGGAGAGGTTGTAAAACCACGCCAACAATCTGGCGGAGTTGCTTGAGGAGTGCGTAGCGCTTTATGGACGGGCTCATTGGTCCCATTCCACGTATAGCAATCATCAGGCAAAACAGCCGGTGAACACCGAAGAAAAGCCAAGGCGCTGGTGAAACAGTTTTTGGAGTCGGCACTGACCAGTCGGGAACTGCTGGTCAGCCTCATCGAACGGGTGGAACTGAGCGAGAAAAAAGAGAGCATCATCAAATTCCGCTTTCACGAACTGGAGGCGATTTCTTAAAGGGCATCGTTTACAATAGGCATGTCGCTATGTATTGGATATTCTGCTCATGCCCTGGCGCGGTGCGGTCTGCACACTTATAGTTCTTGGAACTGGTCATAGTTGTGCATCTCCTTGTGCTTTGTTGGATTGGAAATCCGAACATAGCTTTGCCCCATAAGATTTTTATATTTTCCCCGCTCACGCCAAATTTTTGCAGACATGACAGCACAACAAAATCAGTATTTATCAGATAAAATATTGGCATTTTTAGAACAGTACTGTTTATTGGACTACTTGTGTGCTATAGTGAGGACAAAGAAAGAGCGAAAGGGGTATCTACTATGGACCATTCTCCCTGTTTGGCACATCTCACCGACGACGGGCGGACACAGACGGTCCTAACCCACCTGCTGGGAACTGCCTCGCTGGCCAGGGCATTTGCTCAGCCTTTTGGGGGCGAATCGCAGGCAGAACTGGCCGGACTGTCCCATGATATCGGAAAGTACAGCGCTGCTTTCCAGCGGAGGCTTCACGGTGGCCCCAGGACAGACCACGCCACAGCGGGTGCGGCGGAGTGCTGGCAGCGCAGGCAGCCCTTTGCCGCTTTTGCAGTAGCAGGTCACCATGGTGGTCTGCCTGACGGCGGCGGCCAGGGGGATGGGCCGGAACTGGCCACTCTGTGCGGCCGCATAAAGCGAAAAGAGCGGAACCTTCTGGAACCCTATGACAGCTGGCGGCAGGAGGTACAGTTGCCCCAGGCGGACATTCCCAGCTTTGTACAGCACGGAATGCCGGAAGGGATGTTTTTTACCCGGATGCTCTACTCCTGTCTGGTGGACGCCGACTTTCTGGACACCGAAGCCTTTATGGAGGCACAGAGCCGAGAGCAGATCCAGTTCTCTGCGGATCAGCTGTGGGATAGGCTCCACCACTACATATCGGGCTGGTTTCCTCCAAAGGGTGAACTGAACCGACAGCGCTGTCAAATTCTGAAGCGCTGTCTTCAGGAGGGCGAGACGCAGCAGCCCGGACTTTTTTCCCTCACCGTACCCACCGGCGGCGGAAAGACGGTGGCATCCCTGGCCTTTGCCCTGGCTCACGCCAGACGGCATGGTCTGCGGCGGATAATCTATGTTATCCCTTACACCTCCATCATTGAACAGACGGCAGAGACTTTCCGCAGGATACTGGGACCGGAGAACGTATTGGAACACCACGCCAATGTCCTCTATGATTTGGAAGGCGAGGCCAATCCCCACACCATCCGTATGGCCAGAGCCACAGAAAACTGGGACATACCGGTAGTGGTGACCACAGCGGTGCAGTTCTTTGAGTCCCTGTATGCCTGCCGTTCCTCCCAGTGCCGCAAACTCCACAATATCTCCGGAAGCGTGGTCATCTTTGACGAGGCTCAGATGATGCCCCTCCCCTTTCTCCGTCCCTGTGTCCACGCTATTTCCCAGCTGGTGGCGCATTACAGTGTCTCCGCCGTCCTCTGTACGGCAACCCAGCCCGCTCTGGAATCAATTTTCCGCGAATTTCTTCCCAACGTCCCTATCCGTGAACTCTGCCCTGCCGACACCTGCCAGTGGGAGGTATTCCGCCGTGTCTCCTTTCTCCAGGCAGGCCGCCTCACCTGGGATGAGCTGGCAGCGCGGCTCAATGAACGCAGCCAGGTCCTGTGTATCGTCAACACCAGGAAGGCCGCCCAGGAGGTATACACCCGCCTGGACAGAGCCGGCAGCTTCCACCTGTCCACACTCATGTGCCCCAGCCACAGGAAACAGCAGCTGGCGGAGATCCGCCGGCGCCTGAAGGAGGGTCTTCCCTGCCGTGTGGTCTCCACCTCGCTGATTGAGGCCGGTGTAGATGTGGATTTCCCCACCGTGTTCCGTGAATTGGCCGGACTGGATTCTATCCTCCAGGCTGCCGGACGGTGCAACCGGGAAGGAAAGCGCTCCGCTGAGGAGAGTATTGTTTACATTTTTGAAGGCGAGAACAAAGCACCTCCGCTGTTTTCCGCCGCCATCGGCGCCGGAAGGGATGTCATGGCCCGCCATGAGGACATCGCTTCTCCGGTGGCCATCCACGATTATTTTCACCAGCTTCTGGATTTGAAGGGCAAAGAGGCCCAGGACAAGGAGCGAATCCTTCCCCTTATTCAGTCGGAGTTTTTCCCGTTCCGCACTGTGGCGGAACGCTTCCATCTCATCGACTCACCCACCAGGACAGTCTATATCCCGCTTGGAGAGGGAGCGGCGCTTGTGGACCAGCTGCGCGCCGGTATGAGCAGCCGGCAGTTGTTCCGTCAGCTGGGACAGTACGGTGTTGCCATCTATGAAAAGCATTTTGCCGCACTGGAGAGCGCAGGCGATTTGGAGGTGCTGGAGAACGGCGCAGCTATCCTGCGAAACACAGCCCTCTACTCCGGCGAGACCGGGCTCTCTCTGGAGGCAGATAGCGGAAAGGCTCTGTTTGTCTAAGGCAAAATAGAGGTGGAGAAGCATAAACGCTTCTCCACCTCTCCAGCCAGGATCTTCTCTAACTCAATATTTCAATCCACGCACTTCTGCGACTTATGTGAGTATACCATAAGCTCTTTCTGATTTGCAAACTCTCTTTTCAATCTTCATTGATTTAGAAAAGATATATGTTGACTTACATATACTTCCGTGTTATATTAATGTCATTACAAAAATGGATATATACGGAAACTAAATTTTAGAAAGGAGTGACGCCTATGTCCATAAAACTGGAGGTTTGGGGAGATTATGCCCTCTTCACACGTCCGGAGATGAAGGTTGAACGGGTCAGCTATGATGTGATGACCCCCTCAGCGGCCAGAGGGCTGATCGAGGCCATTTACTGGCATCCGGGAATGCGGTGGCGCATCGACCGCATCCATGTCTGTGCCCCCATCCGCTTCACCAATCTGCGGCGCAACGAGGTCAAATCCACGGTCTCCGCCACCACAGCCCGCACGGTGATGGAACGCGGAACAGGTGAGCTGTATCTCAGCACTTCGCAGGAGATTCAGCAGCGCGCCGCACTGCTGCTGCGGGATGTGCGCTATGTGATTGAGGCCCATTTTGAGATGACGGAGAACGCCGCACCTGGAGACAACCCGGGAAAATTCCAGGATATTATGAAGCGTCGGATTCAGAAAGGACAGTTTTATCACCAGCCCTGCTTCGGCTGTCGGGAGTTTCCCGCCCACTTCCGCCTGTGTGAGGAGATACCGCCCTGTCCTGACGAACTGAAAGGGGAACGGGACCTGGGCTGGATGCTCTACGACATGGACTATACCAATCCGGAGGACATTACCCCTCTCTTCTTCCGCGGTGTTCTCCAAAACGGTGTGCTGGATGTACCGGCCTGGGACAGCGAGGAGGTACGGCGATGATCCTGCAGGCATTGACCGAATACTACCGGACCCTGGCGGACAGGGGAGAGATCTCTCCCCCGGGCTGGAGTACTGTCAACGTCTCCTACGCGCTCTGTATCGGCGCAGACGGAACCCTGGATCAGGTTATCTCCGTCCAAACCGAACAGAAAAAAGGGAAAAAGACTGTGCTGGCACCGCAGCCCATGACGCTCCCGGCTCCGGTGAAGCGCACCAGCGGCGTGGCGGCTAACTTCCTCTGTGACACGTCCAGCTATCTTCTGGGCGTGGACAGTAAGGGCAAGCCCCAACGTGCCCTGGAGTGCTTCCAGGCGTGCAAAAGTCTCCACCAGGACCTGTTGGAAGCAGTAGACAGCCCTGCTGCCCGGGCGCTGCTGGCCTTTTTTGAAAACTGGCATCCGGAACAGGCAGCAGAACACCCCGCCCTTATCCCCTGTTGGGACGAACTGATGGCAGGTGCCAATCTGGTGTTCCGCTGCGATGGCTCCTTCGTCCACGAGGACGCTCTGATTCGTCAGGTTTGGGACCATCACTATCAGGCTGCGGAAGACGGCCCTCAGATGGTCTGCCTGGTTACTGGAGAGCGTGGACCGGTGGAAAACATCCATCCTCCCATCAAAAAGGTACAGGGCGCCCAGTCCAGCGGCGCGGCTCTGGTATCCTTTAATGCCCCGGCGTTCTGTTCCTACGGCAAAGAGCAGAATTACAACGCCCCTACCAGCAAATACGCCGCCTTTGCCTATACTACCGCCCTCAACCATCTGCTCTCCGACCGGGAGCATGTCTACCGGATGGGGGACGCCACGGTGGTCTGCTGGGCCAAATGCGGCGGGGAGGTCTACCAGAATCTGATGGGCTGGGCACTCTTCGGCCAGGAGCCCTCCTACACGCTGACGGATCTCCAGGGCGCACTGAAAAATCTGTGCGACGGGAGTCCGGTGGAGTTGGATGAGGAGCGGCTGGACCCCAATATGGAATTTTATATTCTGGGGCTCTCTCCCAACGCCGCCCGCCTGTCAGTGCGCTCTTTCCTGCACAATACCTTCGGTCATTTTCTGAAAAACGCCCAGGCTCACCAGCAGCGGCTGGAGATTGTCAAACCCGCCTATGACAAATTTGATGTTCTGCCCCTGTGGAAGCTGCTGGACGAGACCGTAAACCAGAACAGCCGTGACAAAACCCCGTCCCCCAATATGGCCGGCGAAGTGCTGCGGTCCATTCTCACAGACACCCGCTACCCGGCCACCCTGCTGTCCGGCGTGACGCTGCGCATCCGTGCGGAACACGCTGTCACCCGGGGCAGGGCCGCCATTATCAAGGCGTATTATCTGAAAAATCCACATTCCGATGTACCAAAGGAGGTTTTGACCGTGTCCCTCAATCCCGACAGCTCCAACCTTCCCTACAACCTGGGGCGTCTGTTCTCCGTGCTGGAGACCATCCAGTCCGCCGCCAACCCGGGCATCAACTCCACCATCAAGGACAAGTACTTCAACTCTGCCTCCGCCACCCCTGCCATCGTGTTCCCCGTGCTGCTGAATCTGGCCCAGAAGCACCTGAAAAAGCTGGACACCGGCCTGCGTACCTACCATGACAAACAGCTCACCGCCCTGCTTTCCAAGCTGGGCGAGGGCTATCCTCAGCGTTTGAATCTGCCCCAGCAGGGTTCCTTCCAGCTGGGCTACTATCACCAGACCCAGGTCCGTTTTGAGAAAAAGGAGGAAAAGTAATATGTCTGAGCCTATCAAGAACCGCTATGAATTCGTCATCCTCTTCGATGTGGAAAACGGCAACCCCAACGGTGACCCCGATGCGGGCAACATGCCCCGGGTGGACCCGGAGACCGGCCTGGGCATCGTGACCGATGTGTGCCTCAAGCGCAAGATCCGCAACTATGTGGAAACCGTAAAGGAAGACGCCACCGGCTACCGTATCTATGTCAAGGACGGTGTTCCCCTCAACCGCAGTGACGCGGAGGCGTATGCCGAGCTGGATGTCACAGAGAAAACCGTGAAGGAAAAGAAGAAAGCCGACCCCGACCTGGATCGAAAGATCCGGGACTGGATGTGCGCCAATTTCTATGACATCCGCACTTTCGGCGCGGTGATGACCACCTTTGTAAAGGCCGCTCTGAACTGCGGTCAGGTGCGTGGTCCGGTCCAGCTGGGCTTTGCCCGCAGCGTGGAGCCGGTGGTCCCCCAGGAGGTCACCATCACCCGGGTTGCCATCACCACCGAGGCTGACGCGGAGAAGAAGGGCACCGAGATGGGCCGCAAGTACATCGTCCCTTACGGGCTTTACCGCTGTGAGGGATATATCTCCGCCAATCTGGCCCGCAAGACCACCGGCTTCTCCGAAGAGGATCTGTCCCTGCTTTGGGAGGCTATTCTCAACATGTTTGAGCACGACCACTCCGCCGCCCGGGGCAAGATGGCGGTACGGGAGCTGATTGTCTTCAAGCACGACAGTGAGCTGGGCTGTGCGCCCGCCTGGAAGCTGTTTGACGCCGTGACCGTCACCAGGAAAAATCCCGACGATCCCTCCCCTGCCCGCTCCTATCAGGACTATACTGTCGCCGTGGACGAGGCCGCCCTCCCTGCCGGCGTTACCTGTCAGCGGATGGGGTGATCTATGCCGAGGAGGACTACCTCCAGCTCTCCGGTCTGCAGCACTTTGCCTTCTGCCGTCGCCAGTGGGCCCTTATCCATGTGGAACAGCAGTGGCAGGAAAATCTGCGCACCGTGGAAGGTGATCTATTCCATCGCCGTGCTCACGATGAGCAGCTCCGGGAGCGACGGGGAGACACGCTGATCCTGCGTGGTCTCTCCATCGCCTCTCCCACCCTGGGGATATCCGGAAAATGTGACGTGGTGGAATTTCACGCAGACCCCAGCGGCATCTCGCTCTACGGAGAGGAGGGGCTGTGGGTCCCCTTCCCTGTGGAGTATAAACGCGGCGCACCAAAAGCCCATCAGGCGGATGAACTCCAGCTGTGTGCCCAGGCCATGTGCTTGGAAGAGATGCTCTGCTGTACCATCCAGGCGGGTGCCCTTTTCTACGGCGAGACCAGGCGGAGGACGTTAGTGCCCTTTTCCGCAGAGCTACGGGAAGAAGTGCAGACAATGCTGGAGGAGATGCACCAGCTCAGCCGCCGGGGATACACGCCAAAGGTAAAGCCCTCCAAAGGGTGCAGTGCCTGCTCGCTGAAAGAGTTATGTCTACCGGTTCTGATGAAAGGGAAAGCCGTGGAGTCCTATCTGCATGACGCACTGGAGGGTGAGACATGAGACATCTGCTCAATACCCTGTTTGTAACCTCAGAGGACATCTATCTCTCTCTGGACGGCGAAAACGTCGTAGCCAACCGGGAACATACGGTAGTGGCCCGCTATCCGCTCCACACCCTCTCCGCTATTCTCTCCTTTTCCTATCCGGGCGCCTCTCCTGCACTGATGGGAGCCTGTGCACAGCGGGGAATCTCCCTCTCTTTCTGCACGCCAAGAGGAAAATTTCTGGCCCGGGTTACCGGTGAGGCCAATGGAAATGTTCTTCTGCGCCGCGCCCAGTACCGTGTGGCAGATGATCCTGTCCAGAGCTGTGCTGTCGCACGTGCTATGGTCTTTGGAAAGATGTACAATGCCCGCTGGAGCATTGAACGTACCCGCCGTGACCACGGCCTCCGGGTTGACACCGGGCGTCTGGAGGCCGTGTCCGGGCAGCTGAAGGCGCTTCTGCCACAACTTCTGGACGAGACAGATCTGGACTCTCTGCGCGGCCTGGAAGGCGCCGGCGCCACCGCATATTTCGGTGTATTTGAGCAGTTGATCTTGGGTGATTCAACTCTGTTCCAGTTTCATACCCGCAGCCGCAGACCGCCCCTTGACCCTGTGAACGCTCTGCTCTCCTTTTCTTACAGCCTGTTGTCCCATGACTGTGCATGGGCACTGGAGAGTGTGGGTCTGGACTCCTATGTAGGCTTTCTCCACCGAGACCGTCCAGGCCGCAGCTCTCTTGCGCTTGATTTGATGGAGGAGTTTCGCCCCTGTATTGCGGATCGCTTTGTCTTGACCTGCATTAACAACCGTATCTTTCAGAAGTCAGACTTCGAATATCGTGAGAACGGCGGCGTCTTTCTCAGTGAGAGCGGGCGGCGTATCTTTCTTCAACGATGGCAGGAGCGCAAAAAGGATACTATGACGCATCCTTTTCTGGGTGAAAAGGTACCGTGGGGGCTGGTACCCTATCTGCAGGCGCTGCTTCTGGCACGATATCTCAGGAATGACTTGGACGCTTATCCTCCATTTTTGTGGAAGTGAGTATGTTATGTTAGTACTGATTACATACGATGTTAATACCGGGGATGCTGCCGGACGCAGACGTCTGCGGCAAATTGCCAGACAGTGCGTTAACTATGGTCAGCGTGTACAGTGCTCTGTGTTCGAATGTCTGCTGGACTCAGCCCAGTGCAAAATGCTTCAGGCAAAGCTGTTGGAGATCATGGACCAGGAGAAGGACAGCCTGCGGTTTTACTATCTCGGAAGCCGCTACGAAAACAAGATCGATCACTTCGGCCGCAAAACTTCCTATCTGCCGGAAGACCCTCTGATTCTATAAGTGTGCGAGGCTCCAGCCCCCATAAATTCTCAGGGAGGTTCGCACTTATATCCAGCCGTTTCCCACGAATCATGATACGCTATTTTCTCTTATAGTTTTTCAGCATTTAATATATGCACTTAAAAATTGTGTAAAATGCGCAAATTTGCAGGTATTTATTTGTGTATATCTGCTGTCGCTCCCCACACGGGGAGCGTGGATTGAAATACCGCCACCCCCACGCTGCACTCCCGCAGGATGCCGTCGCTCCCCACACGGGGAGCGTGGATTGAAATATTGACCCGGCCAACCACCAGAGCCTGTGCGATCAGTCGCTCCCCACACGGGGAGCGTGGATTGAAATCACGTCGTTGACGGAGATCACCTCGTAGGGCTTGGTCGCTCCCCACACGGGGAGCGTGGATTGAAATCGCAACGGCGAGGAGATACAGGAGAAGGACTACTAGTCGCTCCCCACACGGGGAGCGTGGATTGAAATCCGGCGTCCTCCATGCCGGCGTCCATAACCACAGCGCGTCGCTCCCCACACGGGGAGCGTGGATTGAAATAAAACGTTTCCGCCTCATGTCCGTGACTACTTCAAGTCGCTCCCCACACGGGGAGCGTGGATTGAAATAAAGCTGCCGGGGGACATGGGGTTGAGGGCAAAGTCGCTCCCCACACGGGGAGCGTGGATTGAAATCTCCTTTCCTCCTTCCCCCGGCAGTTGCCCTGCGTCGCTCCCCACACGGGGAGCGTGGATTGAAATAAGGAAAGCCTGGAAAAACTCGAAGCATACAGCAAGTCGCTCCCCACACGGGGAGCGTGGATTGAAATACCTTTCTTTGAAAATCATCATAAAAACAGGAAAGTCGCTCCCCACACGGGGAGCGTGGATTGAAATCAGTAGTGCCAAGTATACCAATACTGTTACTTTGTATGTCGCTCCCCACACGGGGAGCGTGGATTGAAATAGTTTATGAACTTCAAGGGCAACGACGGCCAGCAGGTCGCTCCCCACACGGGGAGCGTGGATTGAAATTCTGATAGTCCGGCCAGTTGATATAACCGGAATCGTCGCTCCCCACACGGGGAGCGTGGATTGAAATCAAAAGGAGGTAATCGCCTTTGGACAGCATACTCGTCGCTCCCCACACGGGGAGCGTGGATTGAAATTGGTCTGCGTCGCTATTTATGCGGTACTGGTACAGAGGTCGCTCCCCACACGGGGAGCGTGGATTGAAATATCATCGGTCAGCTGCCTTGCCCGCTCAATCCACTCGTCGCTCCCCACACGGGGAGCGTGGATTGAAATCAGCCGTTGGCGGTGTAGAACTCGCTGCGGTAGCGTCGCTCCCCACACGGGGAGCGTGGATTGAAATACCTCGTATTCTCTGCCCCGCCTCCTGCGGCTGCGGTCGCTCCCCACACGGGGAGCGTGGATTGAAATCCCTGCACTCCGTTCCCAGCCGCCTGGTTGCCCGTGTCGCTCCCCACACGGGGAGCGTGGATTGAAATCGGTAGCGCTCAGCGCCGAAGGGGGCGGATACGGTCGCTCCCCACACGGGGAGCGTGGATTGAAATCAAACATGCCCCGCATCCCATCAAACATGCCCTGGTCGCTCCCCACACGGGGAGCGTGGATTGAAATCCCCGTGCTCCGACGGGGCGGGCTGCAGCTTTGGTCGCTCCCCACACGGGGAGCGTGGATTGAAATAGACTCTTCCCTGGACCTGCCGGGGCTGGCACGCCGGGTCGCTCCCCACACGGGGAGCGTGGATTGAAATACCTACGACGACGAACACCTGCCGGAAAACCGAGTCGTCGCTCCCCACACGGGGAGCGTGGATTGAAATCTCACCCGCCGGATGTGCCTGTGGCAGGTGGGCAGTCGCTCCCCACACGGGGAGCGTGGATTGAAATCAACCAGGGCCCAGGGGGATGCCACCCACCGGTGGCGTCGCTCCCCACACGGGGAGCGTGGATTGAAATGCCCCCGTCCGCTCCAGGGCCAGTGCTGCCTCGTAGGTCGCTCCCCACACGGGGAGCGTGGATTGAAATCTTGCCCTTTTGTATATATTCCGGCATTTCTCCGGTCGCTCCCCACACGGGGAGCGTGGATTGAAATCCCTGGGCAGATACAGCCTTGATGCTCTGCTATAGTCGCTCCCCACACGGGGAGCGTGGATTGAAATATCCTTTACCACTCCCCTGTCAAATCCAAACATGAGTCGCTCCCCACACGGGGAGCGTGGATTGAAATGAGCAGGTGCCGTTGAAATGTCCGGTGAAGCGTGGGTCGCTCCCCACACGGGGAGCGTGGATTGAAATTTTGAGGGCAAGGGCATCACCGGCAAGAGCCTTGTCGCTCCCCACACGGGGAGCGTGGATTGAAATAGCCGCTCAACCTCCGTTTTGAGATTGTCCAAATCGTCGCTCCCCACACGGGGAGCGTGGATTGAAATCGC
>CAJFTA010000103.1 GCA_904419835.1 uncultured Pseudoflavonifractor sp.
CAGTTTTACAGCCCACACTGGAATTTTCCCCAAAAGGAGTTGGACAGACGTGATGCATACGCGAATTCGTACACGAATCATCAGCACACTGCTGTCGGCAGCTATGTGCCTGAGCATGTTCCCGGCACAAGCCTTTGCGGCCACAGTGGAGGCCAAACTGCAGGTAGAAGCGGAGACCCAGTCTCCTATCGCCGTTCTTGGCGGGGATGCGGAGACGGTGGAAGACGCCAGTGAGGCCGCGGAGCAGGTCCGGGAGCCGGCGGCCCAGCCCAGGCGGGTTTCCTATACCCCGGAAGGGGCCGCCTATACCCTGAACTTCGACGAGACCACCGGGACCATCCTGGGATTTACCGCCCAGGAGGGCTTCGACGGGCATTTGGTCATTCCGGAGACCATTGAGGGCCATGAGGTAACGTCCATTGGGTACAGCGCATTTTATACGAACAGCTATGACCACCGGAATCAGCTGCTGACGGTGGATCTCCCAGAGACCGTCACCGCACTGGAGGAATCCGCGTTCTCCAATTGCTACAACCTGACAGCGGTCACCGGAGGAGAGAACATCTCGGAAGTTGGTAAGTTTGCATTCAATAATTGCAGCAAGCTCAGCACGGTTCCGTCCTTTGAACAGGTGACCTCGCTGGGCGATCGGGTCTTTTGCTACACTGCGCTGACGTCCTTCCACGTTCCGGCGGGGCTGACCACAGTTCCGGATTCCACCTTTGACGGATGTGAAGCCCTGACAGAAATTACATTTGAAAATCAGATAACCGCAATCGGAGACAGCGCCTTTGCGGGTACCGGCTTAACAGCCGTTGCAGTCCCGGAGGGTGTCACTACTCTGGGTGACGGCGCTTTCGAGGACTGCGAGGCGCTGGAAAGCGTGACTCTGCCCTCCACGCTGACCTCCATGGGGGAAAAGGCATTCTCTGGCTGCTCTGCGCTGAAGGCGGTCTCCATTCCCGGTTCCCTGAGCGCCATTCCGGAACAGGCCTTTTTCGACTGCGCCTCGCTGTCCTCCGTTACCCTGGGGGAGGGTGTGGCCAGCATAGGCACGCGGGCGTTTGGAAACTGTACCAGCCTGACCTCCATCAATTTCCCCGCGACTTTGACGTCCCTATATGGGAGAGCGTTTGAAAATTGCGGCTTCACCTCTATCCACGTGCCGGCCACCGTGAAGCAGTACTACACAGTAGACGGGTATGGGTATACCTTTGATAACTGCGACTCCCTTGTCTCCGCCGTGGTCGGGTCGCCGGTTATCCCAACATGTATGTTTACGTCCTGTGACGCTCTGAAAGAGGTAGAATTGCTGGACAGCGTGACAGGGATCGGCTATGCCGCGTTTCAGTACTGCTATCAGCTATCGAACATCACTTTTTATAACTCAGCGACGGAGATCTATGATGGCACGTTGGTCAGCGCTCGCCCTACGGTCCACGGATATGAAAACAGCACGGCTTATGACTGGGCGGTGGAGAATGGGTACCAGTTTGTTGATCTGAACGCCGTCCCAACCAGGACGCTTTCCGCCCGGGTGCTCACCCCGGAAGGGGAAACGCTTACGGATGGCTTCACAGTCAACTGGTACGAAGCCGGCGGGACCACCCCGGCGGGGACCGGCGCGGTTCTCTCCGGCGCGGCGGCAGAGGCAGATTACGTCTGTGAAGTCCTGCTGGGTGGGGAACTGCTGGAGCAATATGAACAGCCTGCGCGGCAGACCGTCCCAGCGGGAACGGAGGATACAGCCATCACGTTTACCCTGACGCAACGGGAGCAGACACCGGTGGTCTCTGTTTCCGGTCAGGTCCAGGATGAGGCCGGCAATCCGCTGTCCGGTGTACAGGTCACAGCGACTCTCGCGGACGGTGAGGTCCGGACTGACCAGACCGGCCCGGACGGAAGTTTTGCACTGGCGGAGCTGCCCGCGCAGTCCGTCCGGCTCCAGATCCGCCTGGACGGTTATTACAGTAAAACCCTTGTCCTCCCTCTGGCGGACGCCGTCGAGGCGGGAGAATATCAGGTGGCTGCGGTCACGCTCTATGAGACGGTGTCCGACCGGATCGAGCTGAGCCTGACCCTGCGCCACGCTGCGGGCCAGGGGGAGAGCGCCCGTGAGGAGTCCCTCTCCGCGCTGGGCAGCTTACAGATTTCCCTGTCCTCCGGCGGGACCGGCATCGCCGGGGAAGATTATGAGGTGCAGGGGACCACGGTCGTCTTCCAGCCCGATGTGGTGACGGCGGGGCAGGAGATTACGGTCACAGTCTCTGACCCCGGCGGAGAACTGCTCGGAACTGCGGATCAGGTTATTCTGAACAGTGACCGGATGGGCAGTGCGTCTTTGACCCTGGTGGAAAAGGGCGGCTTCCGCCTGGGGAGCCTCTCCCTCCCTGGGGCGTCCAATGTGCTGGTGTTCGACAGCACCGGCGCGTTCCGTGCCATCTATACCGCCCGGACCGGCCTGACGAGCGCCCCTATGGACGTGGGAACCTATACCCTGGTTCTGATCCAGGACACCCCCATGCTGCAAAATGTCCCGGCGCTGGGCCTGCTGGAGCAGCTGGGACTGGCCGCTGGGACGGATTATGCTCAAGTCAGTGTGTCAATCCAGGATGGGGTGCTCACTGATGTCGGTCCCGTTTCCGTTCCTGCTCTGGCAGAGGATGCCTTTTCCTATTTGAACTCCGGCAGCCTGTCGGTCAATACGACCACGCCCAGCCAGGGCACTCTGGTCCTGTTCACCGCCCGTTTCGACTTGGCAGACGGCTATACAGCGCAGGAGGTACAAATTCATCTTCCGGACGGCATGTCTCTGGCGGAAGGTATCACGCTGGATAATGCCGTATGCACCTATTCGCTGCATGAGGAAGAAAACCTGCTTATCGTGCCAACGGCAGGCAGAACATCCGGCGTGATTCGCGGCTATTTGACCGCCGAATCGACTGGGACTTCCAGTGCAGCCGCCTATGTGCGTCTGAGCGGAGGAGAGCTTCAGCCTCTGGGCTCGGCCGCATTGGAGGTATCTCCAGCCGCCATGGCTCTGCTGGAACGAACCTCTCTAAGTAAAATCATTGTTACCGGCAAGGCAATGGCCAATAGCCAGATTATCCTCTATGACAATGGGGAGAAGATGGCGGAGACCACCGCCAATGCGGCGGGCTCTTGGTCCTGTGAGATGCCTTTGGCCCAGCCGCTCTATGACTACTCCTATCATTTTATCCAAGCCGAGGTGCGCCGGGACGACATTGAACCCATCCGCACCGACGAGGTGATGGTAACTTACGACGCCTCCTCCGCAAACCTGTCTGCCATCACCATGTATAATCTGAACCACATTACTGGTGAAACCGCCACCGTGCTGGACTTTACGCAGCTGGAAACCGTCAAGCCATTCTACTATTATTGGCCTGACCATATGAACTACACCTTCCAGGTGGAGTTTGACTCCCATGCGGACCAGTTGGAGGAGGTCACCGTGGTTACATGGGGGGTTAACGGGGAAACGATTCGTATCCCGGCCAGTTATGACAGCGAAACTGGAACCTGGATCGCCTCCTACGAGTTTACGGAGTACAATACCCCGGTCTCGGTGGGCGCAGAGTATGAAGACGGTACCGGCCTGGCTTTGGAGGTCAGTCCGTCCGCGTTCCTTGACTCCGCCCAGCAGTTCGACCAAGCCGTGGAACAGGCGGCGGATCGGATAGACACCGTTTACGCAGAAGAAACAGACAGCCGGCAGACGGAGGAGAATACCCTGATTTACCGCTTCAAAGAGGTAGGTGAGGATGGAAATAGTCTGACCATGGATCTTCTGCTCCCGGGGGCGGAGGAGCAAGTCCTGTGCCAGTATACCATTGCCCAGACCAAGGACAGTCGGACCGGAGAGGAACTGGAAGCGGACGGTTACAATTTCCTGCCGGACGAAAATGTGTATATTAAATTCACCCTAGACGGGTCACAAATGCGCACGGAATATGTGGATGTGAGCGCGGGCAGCTGCCTTAGCGAAGTTTATCTTCTGGGCGGCGAACAACCTGTCCAGTCTAGAATGGCGGCAGCCCGCACGGGCCTGGACATCGAATTGCCTGAGGAAGTCCCGGAAAACGGCTGGGAACTTTATGAAATGTTTGCCGACATCGTGATTGGTAAACTCAGCGATGTCCCGGTCTATGGTAAGTTTGCCTCTGCCACCCAGGACATTATCCAGACCGCAAGCCAGCAATATAACTGGCGGCGAGAGCTTAATGGCAATTATGAAGCCCTCAACGACTATCTGAACAGCGTGGAACAGGCGTTGAATGCCTCCTGCCCTGACGGTAGCCGGAAGCTGAACCCAGCTTTGGCGGAGTCCCTGTTCCAGACTTTCTTCAACCTGCGTGCGGAGATCGACGCCTATCGGGAGAACGGCCTATTGATGATCAACGCCAGCTTGGGATTGCCGGTGATCCAGAAGGTCGTCACTGACATCATCCACGACACGATCTCGGACATCGGCTTTGGGGATTTGGACCAGTGGCTGGATGATTATTACAGCGACGCCATTGAAGGCGCCCAGGAGCACAAGGACAGGATCAAAGAGCTGCTGGGCGAGCGCTGGAAGCTGGAGGGCGCCATGGCCGAGGTGGAGGAGTTGCTGGATACCGGCAACTTCACCGATTACATCACCGATAAAGTGCTGAGCAGTTTTATCACCGAGTCGGCGGACGGAGACATCATTGATGTACATTTTGGCACCTGGAGCGTTAAATTTTATACGGAGCAGGGCGTGGAGAATTACCTCAACACCGGCTTCCAGGAATACTATGAGCGAATCCAGGATCTGTCTCTGGCCATCGTTCGAAACTATGTTGACTGTCCTGATGACGAAGATGACCCGGACACCGATCCTGATCCGGACCCAGATCCCGATCCTGACCCCGATCCCGACCCCAATCCAGACCCTGACCCGGACCCCAAACCCGACTTTCAGCCTGACGATGGGTTCTTTGAGGACGGCAAAGATATTCCCAAGCGGGATCTCGTTCCCGGTCACGATCCCTCCGGCTATGTCTATGAGGCGGTGCCCTCCAACCGGCTGGAAGGAGTAACAGCCACTGTCTATTATCAGGACGGCAACAAGATGATGGAGTGGGATGCAGAGAACTACGACCAGCTCAATCCCCAGATTACCGGCGCAGACGGGGGATACGCCTGGTTTGTCCCAGAGGGGCAGTGGAAGGTGACATTCTCAAAGGATGGCTACCAACCTGCTGACAGCAGCGATGTCCCCGCGGCAGCCGCCAATGAAGAAAATACCGGCTGGCTCCCGGTCCCGCCGCCCCAGTTCAATGTGGATGTAGGGATGATTTCTCTTGCATCACCAGAGGTAGAACAGGCAATTGCCTATCATGACCGGATGGAAATTACGTTCAGCCAGTACATGGACATCGCCAGCGTACAAGCCGCAGTCTCCCTCAGCCACGGCAACGAAACGGTGGGCATCACGGTGGAACCGCTGGACGCGGAATACAACCTGGAAGAGACAGAACAGTACGCAACCCGGTTTGCCGTGACTCCGGAGGACGGAATCTGTACCGGCACGCTGATGGTCGCGGGCAGTGCTGAGAATTATGCGGGCACGGCCTTGGGCGTTGGAACTGAAACCACGTTTACAGAGCCGGTTCAGCGCCCCACCGGGATCGTGATGAACGGGCAGTCCAATCTCGTTTATCAGGAGTCCGGGACCCTCACCCTGACCCTCCAGCCGGGTGTGACCGGAAAGACCCTGACGGTAGAAAATCTGACGCCCAGCCTACTGGATGTGTCTGCGGAAACGGTCACAACCGGAACGGACGGAAGCGCCTCGGTCACCATCCGCGGCAAACTGCCCGGAGAGGCTATGGTGCGGGTCACCGAGCCGGTTTCCGGCTTGACGGAGTCCTTTGTGATTTCCGTGGTCAGGACGGCGGCGGAGTTGCCGGAGGATCCCGAGCAGCCCGAGGCGGAAAAACCCGCTGTGGTAACCGCCGCGCTGGCGGATGGGACACCCGTGACTTCCGGCATGACGTTGGAGAGCGGCGCGCAGGTCTTCCTGACTACCGCCACCCAAGGGGCGGAGATCCGCTATACGCTGAATGACACTTGCCCCTGTACGGAAGAGGCGCTGACTTACGCCAGCCCCATTACTTTGACAGAGGACACGGTGCTTCGGGCCGCAGCCCTGCTGGACGGCGTGTACAGCGATACCATCCGCCTGGAGCTGACCGTCCAAGCGGCGGAGCCGGAAGACCCTGATGATTCTGACGATTCCGGAAGCGGAGGCGGTGGAGGCGGATCTTCCAGCACTGGTGGCGGTAGCACGACGGCCTCGGAGGATGAGCCTTCTCAGGATTCCATGCCCTTTATAGATGTGGATGAAAACGACTGGTTCTACGACGCGGTGGCATACGCCTATGAGAACAGCCTTATGGCCGGAACCAGCGGAACCACATTCAGTCCCGATCTCACTACCACCCGTGCTATGATCGTCACCATTCTCTACCGGCTGGAGGACACTCCCATTGTTTCCGGCGGGTCCGACTTCACCGATGTGGAGATCGGTCAGTGGTACAGCGACGCCATTGCCTGGGCAGCAGCCAACAACATTGTGGGCGGTTACGGCAACGGCCTGTTCGGGCCTGACGACCCAATCACGCGGGAACAGCTTGCCGCGATCCTCTACCGCTATGCTCAGTACAAGAGCTATGACACAACCGCAAGCGATGATCTGTCTCGGTATACTGACCTTGGCCAGCTCAGCGAATGGGCGCAGGAGGCCGTGGCATGGGCTAACAGCGAAGGTATTATCAGCGGTACCAGCGCAGTTACATTGGCTCCTAAGGACAGCGCAACCCGTGCGCAGGCAGCGGCGATGATGATGCGCTTCTGCGAGAATATTACACCGTAACCCTACAAGCATAAAATCCCTTGGTAACAAGGGCGCACTTCTATACAGGGGCAAGCCCTGTATATCGTGCGCTCTGCGAGGCAGACAGCCCGGACAGCGAATGTCCGGGCTGTTTTGCGTCACTTCGTTCCGAACAAGAGGGCTGCACCCTCTTGCGGCTTCGCCTATCTCCTGCACACTTTGTGGGCGGAGCAATTTGCTAGCGCAAACTGCTCCGCCCACAAAGTTTTGAATATGTGACCATGACCGTTTACCGTTTTTCGGTAGGCGGTCTTTTTGTTTCTATCCGTCAAATTTTTAAGGAGGTTATGCACCATGCCAAAACAGAAAACCATCCCGGAGCTGGAAGCTGAAATTGCCGCCAAAGAACGTCAACTTGCCCAGCTTCAACACAGACAACAGCAGCTAGAAAACCGCCGCAGCTACTATGAGAAAGGCGACCGCCGCAAACGGGCGCACCGCCTCATCACCTGCGGCGCGGCCATCGAAAGCGTGGAGCCGCTGGCAAAGGTTTTGACCGAAACCGAGTTCTACGCCTTTGCGGAAAAAGCACTTACTTTGCCGGAAGTCAAGAGTTTGCTCATGTCCGCCGTCAACGCCCACAACGCCACCGAGCAGAAAGGAAAGGGATAATATATCGCACTGTTCCATTTTCATGTAACGCAG